>DRMV01000034.1 GCA_011322445.1 Chloroflexota bacterium
GCATCGCCGGGGACAATGTGGGGCTGCTGCTGCGCGGTATTGGCCGCGACGAAGTGGAGCGGGGGATGGTGGTGGCAGCGCCGAAGAGCATCACGCCGCACAAGAAATTCAAGGCGGAAGTGTATGTGTTGAAGAAAGACGAAGGTGGGCGGCACAAGCCGTTCTTCAACGGGTACCGGCCGCAGTTCTACATTCGGACGACGGATGTGACGGGGACGATACAGTTGCCGGAAGGGGTAGAGATGGTGATGCCTGGCGACAATGTGAACATGGTGGTGGAATTGCTGAAGCCGGTAGCGTTGGAGCAGGGCAGCAAGTTCGCCATTCGCGAAGGTGGTTTGACGGTGGGCGCTGGCGTGGTCACCGAGATTCTGGACTAAAGGTGTGGTATGGCTAAGAAAAAAGGTGTGCGCATTGTGATTACGCTGGCCTGCACAGAGTGCAAGGAGCGTAACTATACGACGGAAAAGAACCGGCGCAACGACCCGGCGCGGCTGGAGTTGCGGAAGTACTGCCCCCGCTGCCGCCGGCACACCTTGCACCGCGAAACGCGCTGAGCCGTGGTATAATCCGTGGGGGGGGCGTTCCCCCTGTCCCTCCCACGTTCGTAGGCCAGTAGCTCAATTTGGAAGAGCACCGGTCTCCAAAACCGGCGGTTGGGGGTTCGAGTCCCTCCTGGCCTGCCTTCGGATGACGCCGCTGTCAAGGCGGCGTTTTATCCGTAAGTAGGTGTTGTGATGCTTCCCTGAAGGAGTCGCCTGTGGCGAAGAAAAAGACGCAAACCCGCAAACAGCGCAAGGAAGCGGCTGCCCGTCGGCAGGCGGCGCAACCCGGTGCCGGTGCAGCAGGTGCTCCCGCCGCTGCACCTAAAACGCCGGTGCGCAAAGCTACTGCCCGCAAGCCTGCTCGCAAGCAGCCCAACGCGATCGAGCGTTTCTTCCGCGAAACGCGCGGCGAACTGAAAAAGGTCACCTGGCCGACCCGAGAGGAAGCCTGGCGGCTCACCGTGGTGGTGACTGTGGTGACCGTGTTCATGGCGGCCTTTTTGGGCTTCTTCGACTGGCTTTTCACCAAATTGTTTGCGCTGATTTTAGGCTAACCCCGCCTGCAACGGGGACGACGAGGTTGTGATGGGAATGGAAGAAGAACGCGTGGTGCCCCAGCCGGAAGAGGGCGAAGCCGCTGAAGTGCCTTCCGCAGAGGAAGTGGCCGAAGCCGAGGTGCAGCCTGTGGCGGCGGAAACCGAAACTGAAGGTGAAAGCCCCAAAGCGGAAGCCGACGACGGCCGCGCCTGGTACGTCGTGCATTGCTATTCCGGCTATGAGAACAAGGTGCGCCACAACCTGGAACAGCGCATTGAATCGATGGGGATGAAAGACAAAATCTTTGACGTTATCGTCCCCACGGAAGAAGAGGTCGAAGTCAAAGACGGCAAGCGCCGCACCGTCGAGCGCCGCATCTTTCCTGGCTACATCCTCGTGAACATGATTTTGAGCGAGGATTCGTGGTACGTCGTGCGGAATACCCCCGGCGTGACGGGCTTTGTGGGGATGGGTGATGAGCCGACCCCCCTACGCCCGGAAGAGGTGGCGCAAATTCTCAAGCGTATGGAATCCGAAACGCCCCGCGTCAAAGTCACCTTCCGTCCCGGCGAGCGGGTGCGCATCGTGGAAGGCCCCTTCCACGATTTCCGGGGTACGGTCGAGGAAATTGACATGGAGCGCGGCAAAGTCCGGGTGCTCATCAGCTTCTTCGGGCGCGAAACGCCCGTGGAGTTGGATTTCCTGCAAGTGGAAAAGGCCTGACCTCACGGTCAGGTGTGGGAGGGCTTCCCAAAACAAGCCCGCTAAGACCACAATAAGGAGTCAATGATGGCAAAGAAACTCAAGGTTGTAGTCAAACTGCAAATCGAGGCCGGTAAGGCCAACCCCGCGCCGCCTATCGGTCCGGCGCTGGCGCCGCATGGTGTCAACCTGATGGCTTTCTGCAAGGAATACAACGCTCGCACACGCGACAAGATGGGCGAGGTAATTCCGGCAGAAATTTTCATTTACACCGATGGTTCGTTCACCTTCAAGTTGAAGAGCCCGCCTGCTTCTGTGCTGCTCAAGAAGGCCGCAGGTGTTGAAAAAGGCTCTTCTGTGCCCAATCGCGAGAAGGTGGGCAAGGTGACCCGCGCCCAGGTGCGCGAAATTGCGGAACTCAAGATGAAAGACCTCAACGCCCATGACATCGAGGCCGCCATGCGCATGATTGAAGGCACGGCGCGCAACATGGGCATTGAGGTGGTGGACTAACCCCGTGGGAGGGCGCAAGCCCGTTTGCACCACCAGGAGGAACTCATGGCAAAGCGTGGAAAGAAATACCTGGAAGCCGCCAAGAAAATTGACCGTCAGCGGCTGTATTCCCCCGAAGAAGCCATCAAACTGGTCAAGGAAACTTCTTACGCCAACTTCGACGCCACGGTGGAATTGCACATGCGTCTGGGCGTTGACCCTCGCCATGCCGACCAGCAGGTGCGCGGCACCGTGGTGCTGCCGCATGGTTTGGGCAAGCAGGTGCGGGTACTGGTTTTTGCCCAGGGCGAGGGTGCTCGTCTGGCGAAAGAGGCCGGGGCCGATTTCGTGGCCGAAGACGATGAACTCATCCAGAAAATTCAGCAGGGTTGGACGGACTTTGACGTGGCCATTGCCACCCCCGACATGATGGGGAAAATCGGCCGGTTGGGGCGTGTGTTGGGCCCGCGCGGCCTGATGCCGAACCCGAAAGCAGGCACTTTGGTGCCGGCGGAAGACATTCCGCGCGCGGTCAAGGAAGCCAAGGCCGGCCGTGTAGAATTCCGGGTCGACAAAGGCGCCAACCTGCACGTGCCGATTGGCAAAGTTTCCTTTACGGAAAAGCAGCTGTATGATAATATGGCCTCCATCGTCGAGGCGGTCAAAAAAGCCCGCCCGGCTGCAGCCAAAGGTACTTACATGCGGCGGGTGGCGTTGGCCCCCACGATGGGCCCGGGTGTGCGGGTTGACCCGACCCTTGCTCAGGCCATGGAGGCGCCGGAGTAGCCTCTCTGGCTTTCTAAAAAGTGAACAACGGTGGACTTCGCCGAAGAAAGCAGGTGCTGTCAGGCTTAATACCCTGCCGAGGTGGAGACGGACAAACCCTTTGAGGGCTTTGCGCGGTCTTTGCCTCGCTTCGGCAGGCAAAGACCGTTTGTTTTCCCCGCGAGGGGCATCCTCAGCGAAAGGAGGTAACTGCGTTTGGCACTGACCAGAGAACGCAAACAGGAACTGATAGCGCAATATGAGGCGTTGCTGAGCGACAGCCAGGCCGTGGTCATGACGACCTACCTGGGACTCACGGTTGCCCAAATTGAAGAACTGCGCAACGCCGTGCGCGAGGCTGGCGGCCGTTTCATGGTGGCAAAGAACACCTTGCTGAAACGCGCTTTTGAAGGTGCGGGCTATCCTGTGCCGGAAGAGGCGCTGATCGGCAGCACGGCCATTGCTTTTGCGTTGGAAGACCCGCCTGCTGTGGCGAAAGCCATCACCGACTTTGCCAAGAAAAGCGATTTTGTCGAGGTCAAGGTTGGTTTCCTGGGGCAAGAGATGATCTCCGCCGCCCAGGTGCAGGCACTGGCTTCGCTGCCGCCGCTGCCCGTCATGCGGGCGCAATTGCTGGGCACCATCATGGCGCCTGCCAGCCAGTTGGCTCGCTTGCTGGCCGAACCCGGCCGCCGAGTGGCTGCTGTGCTCAAAGCCTACAGCGAAAAGGAAGCCCCGACGGCTGCCTGATCGCACCCGATTTCACTCACCCTAAAAATTTTGCAGAAGGAGGCAACAAATCATGGCTGATTTGGAAAAACTGGTCGAGGAACTGAGCAGCCTGAGCGTGATGGAGGCTGCTGACCTGGTCAAGATGCTTGAGGAAAAGTGGGGCGTTTCTGCTGCTGCGCCCGTGGCCGTGGCCGCGGTGGCCGGTGGCGGCGCTGCTGCTGAAGAAGAAAAAGAGGAAAAGACCGAATTCGACGTCATCCTCAAGGAAACTGGCCCCAAGAAGATCGAGGTCATCAAGGCCATCCGCAAACTGACCTCCCTCGGTCTGAAAGAGGCCAAGACCGTCGCCGAAACGCCTGGCTCCAAGATTCTGGAAGCCGTCAGCAAAGAGGCTGCGGAAGAGGCCAAGAAGGAACTGGAAGCCGCCGGCGCCGTGGTGGAACTGGCGTAAGGCTGCTGCCTTTGAAGGCCGAAAGAAAGCAAAAGCGCCCCGGTCGAAGCCGGGGCGTTTTTTATTGCGGTTAGGCAAGCCGATGGTTAGTGGTGCACGTGGCCGTGGTCGAGCTCTTCCGGCGTGGCTTCCCGAATGCCGACGACCTTGATTTGGAAATTCAAGGTTTTGCCAGCCAACGGGTGGTTGAAATTCAGCACCGCGGTGTCTTCCTTGACTTCCGCGATCACCGCATCGAATACCTGCCCCTGATGGTCGCGCAATTGCAAGGGCGTGCCAACTTCAATGGGAATTTCGGGCGGGAATTCGCTCTTCGGGATTTCCACGAAGGCGTTGGGGTCTTCCTCGCCATAGCCTTCGGCAGGCGAAACGCTTACCGCTTTGCTCTCGCCTACGGCCATGCCGTATACCTCTTTCTCGAGGCCGGGGATGATGTGTCCCTTGCCCTGGATGAACTCGATGGGGCCGTGGCCTTCGGAGGAATCCACCACTTCACCGTCCACGGTGAGGGTATATTCCAGGCTTACGACATCGTTGTCGCCGACGACGCGTTTTTCTTGTTCGCTCATAACTTTCTCCTTCCGGAAATGTGACGCTTTGCCTTGCATTGCCCCCAGCGGGTCGGCGACCAGTTGGGTTGCAGTCAAAGCCAGCGTGCTTGGGATACACCCGCATTCTAACACAGAAACCCCGATTGTGTGGGGCAGGTTTGAGACGGGAGCACTCATAAGTTGTAGAATCAGGCAGCAAGGGGCCAGCCGGTGGTGGGAGACCAAGCATCGCTCAACCAGGCTGCTCGCGCTTTGGCGGTCATTTCAGCCCCGTATGGCGTCCATCGAGCACCGGCTCGTTTGAGCC
>DRMV01000035.1 GCA_011322445.1 Chloroflexota bacterium
GAAGTTCAGCAACGATGAGGTCTTTGATTTGGGTGATGCGTTCTGTGGTAGACTTCATTTGGGAGTCCTTTGGTGAGAGATAGATGATGCGTTTATCTCTGTTATACCAGAGGACTCCTTTTCTACAACATTTGAGTGCTCCCGACCGCACCAATCAGCCGATCGTATTCGCTCATCCAATCCTGCGCCAGCGCCAACAGGCTTTGCAAACGCTTGCGCAGTTGCTCATCGCTGACATGCACCAAATCGTCCAACGCCTGCAGGCCATCTTGCAAAGCCACCAGTTGCTCGTTCATGCGTTCCAGGCGGCGGTCGATTTCCTGCCCGCGCTCGTCCTGAGCGAGGAGGTAATTCGCCCACCGCTTCTGGTCGTCGGCTTTGAACGCTGCCCATTCCTGCCGAAAACGCTCTTCAGCCAGGCGCTGCACTTCGGTAATCTCTTTGATGCGCCGCTCCAGCCGCTCGCTCATACCTTCGAACTGCTGTTGAGCACGCTTGACTTCCCGCTGCAGGTCATCCCATGCGCGCAAGCGTTCTTCTACCTGCTGGCTGAGGGTCTCTAAGGTTTGGAAGCGGGTTTCCCACTCTTTCCAGGTACGCTCCCACGCCAACCAGCGGCGGTTCTGGGCTTCGAGGAAGTCCTTCTGTTCCTGCTTGCGGCGATTTTCAGCCGCGGCCAGATCTTGCAAACGGGCTTCCAGTTTGCGCAGCGTCTCCCCGAACACCTCTGCCTGCGCTTGCTGCTCATCCAACCGCTTGCGAAAAGCGAGCACCTCGCCCTGCACATCCACCAGGCGTTTGGCGTTGCGGGTTTGGCTTTCCTGCAAGAGGTGCACCACCCGCGTGCGTTCCTCCTCCACTTCTTCCACGCTCTCCACCCGGTTCTGCAAGGTAGACAGCCCTTCACGCAGGGTCTGCAACTCTTTGACGTGCTGGGCTATCTGGCGCTCGAGGGTAGCCATGCCCTCAAGTTTCTTGTGGGCCTCACCGACGTAACGCCGCAGGGCTTCAACCTCCTCCCGGAAGGCCCCTTCGCTCTCGTGCAAGCGCGCCGTCAGGCGGGTTTCCACATCCTCATCCCGGCCTGCACTTTCTTCTTCCACCCGCGCCAACGCCCCTTCCAGCGCGTCCATGCGTCCCAGGGCCGCCGAAACCCGCGCCACGTCGCTGCTCAAAGTTTTAATCTGCTCATGCGCCGCGCGGTAATCGCCTTCCAACGCGACCAGGCGCTCTTGAAGCGCCAACAACAGGCTATGATCCTTGCGACGCTCTTCTTCTAACCACTTCAAACGCTGCTGCAAGGCATCCTCTTCTGCCATCGCGTCCTCCTTGCCCAGAATGGAGCGATTATAGCACAAGGCGAGGCTATCGGCTCAAATGCGGCAACCATGCAAGGATGGCCTGGGCGTGTTGCCACACACTTTTGGGGAACAACCCCAGCCCCAAGGTCACCGCCATGAGCACCCACACCCACAGGCGTTCATCGGCGGCTTCCCGCGCGCGCCAGGGGACGGCCTGCTCACCCACCACCAAAGCGCCGAGCAAACGCGCCGCCGCGGCAGCCAGCCCAATCGTCCCCACCAACATGCCCAAAAGCAGCGGCCACGAAGTCAGCCCGGCCTGCCACAGCGCCCAACGCGCCGAAAACCCTGCAGCCCACGGCGTGCCTGCCAGAGCCAGCGGCGGCACAACGGCTGCGGCGGTCAACCACGGGTACTCGCGCCCCACGCCCGCCAGTTCCCGGTAGCGCAAGCCGCCCCGACGTCGCCCCAGGCCGCTCAGCCCCAAGGCCCAGAGAGCAAACAACACCACCCGCGCCGGCCACAAGGCAAAAAACAGCGTCACGCCTTCCGCACTCCCCAAACCCACAGCCCACAGCCCCAGGCCAACCTCCACCAGCACCCCGTAACCAAGCACCCGGCCTGCATGCCGCTGGAAGGCAGCCAGCAGCCCTCCCAGCGCCACCATCACCACCCCCAACGCCACCAGCCACTGGTAAGTCAACGGCGATTGCCGCAGCCAGGTGTAGCGTTCCAGGAACCCCAACCCGAAAGCACCGATGACCGTGGTGACCGCAGTGAGCACAAAAGCCGAGGCATAAGGGTGAATTTCGGCGGTTAGCATGGGCATCCAACTATGGAAGGGGAACACCCCCAACAAAAGGGCAAAGCCCACCCCCAGCAACACCCCTGCCCGCAAGGCCAGCGCCGAGCCGGGCAAACTGGTTTCCGTACCCACCAGCATCCAGCCCGTGAGCAAGATGAACAACATGCCCAGCGTTTGGAAAGTAAGGAAGCGCAGCAAACCGTTACCGGCACGGCTTCCCGGCGGGGAAAGCAAAGGCACGGCCAGCAAGGCTGCTGTTTCCACCAGCAGGGCGGCATACAAAAACGGGCGCACGGCCAGCGCCATCAGCAGCACCGTGCTAACGCCCAACGCCAGCCCCACAAACGAAGGCTCCATGCGCGCCGCCCACGCGCCGCCCAGCCACACGGCCACACCGAGGAAAAACCACACCAACAACGGCCGCATCGCATCGGTGAGCACCAATTGCCGCCCCAACACGCGCATTTGGGGGGCCAGCCGGAAACCCCAATCGCCCACCAGGGGCACAGGTTGCCCAATGGGCACCTGCCAGGCCAGCAAAGCCAGCAACAGCGCCACCCCCGCCCCCCAGCGCGACGCGCTGCGGGTATTGCTTGCCAGCAAAAGTAATCCCGCCACCCCCAAGGGGAAAACCAACCACAGCAGCGGCGCGCTCATAGGGGCAACTCCTCTTCTCCCACAATCTCTTCCTCAGCCGCTTGCTGCAACACCAGGTAACTGCCCGCCAAAGCCAACGCCACCACCACCAGCGCCAAAAGTCCCGCCAGCAACAGCGATTGCTCCAGCACGGCATACAACACCTCGAAACCGGCCAACACCGTCAACAACCCGCTGACCACCCACAACGGGCGCGTGCTCCGCAGCCCCACCTGCCACAGCCCCAACAGCATCAACGCCACGCTGCCCCACAACTGGGAGGGGTTCATCTCAGGCAACCAGCGCGTCATGGGGGGCACAAACACCGCTGCCAGCAAACCGGCCAACAGCCCCATCAGCAGCCGCAGGGCCTTCGCGCTCAGCCGCTCTGCAGGCAAAGGGGCTTCCAGGCTGCGCTGGGAAATGCCTAACACCGAAGCCGCCATCCACCCGCTGACCACCACCGTGGCTGCCAGCGACCACGGCCAGGCCAATGCCACCAACGCCGCCGCACCGGCATAAACCAACGCCAGGTCTAACAACAGCCAGCGCCAATCCCCCCCCGCCAGCATCAAAACACCAGCCACGAAAACGAAACCGGCGACCAAATCTGGGCCGTATGTCATCCAGAAAGTCATGGCATTACCCTAATGTTGCACCAGCACAGCAAGCATCGCCAGCAAGACCAAAGCCCACAGCACGCCGCCCTCGCCTTCCAACAAGAGAGAGAAGAACTGCAGCGTGCGCCCCACCAGGCGGTACGCGCCCCAAAACAGCGTCCCAGCCGCGAGTGCCGCCCCGCGCGCGACCCACGCCTCAGCGCGATCGGTATGAAGATAGCCGCGCCCGGTCACGCTCAACCACACGGCGGCTGCCCCCAACGCTGTGAGGCCCCAAAGCCAACCCTGCCCTCCAACGCCTCGCAGCGGCGGCCACAACACGCCCAACCACAGCACCACCGCCCACAGCGCCAGACCAAACAGGCAAAAAGCCCGCCCCTCACGCGTGGCTTTTGGGCAGTCTGCCGGAAGCCGAATGCCTTGCCTTCCCAAGGCCACGCCGCTGGCCGCCAAAGCCAGCCAGGCCAGCAACATCCAGCCATGAAAAGGCAGCGCCCACACGGCCGCGGCCGCCTGCCCCGCGGTCAAGGGCAACAAACCCAACGGCAGGGTCAAGGCAGCAAAGAAAGGCCACAACACGCGTCCCCGGTGAGGAGCCAGCGCCATGCCCAGCGGCAGCGCCACCGCCAACCACGCCCACGCAAGAGAAGCCTGCCACGTCCCTGCCAGCGCGCCCACCAGAGCCAGGCTACCCAACGCCATGCCGCCGGCGCTTATCGCCCGCAAAGGCGTGCTCGCCGCACCCCAGCGCCAGGCCCCCCACCATGCCAGCAGGGCTGTCCCCCAAAGCATCCACGCGGGGGCTGCCGCGCCCACTGTGTGCAGCCAGCCCATCGCAGCCAGGGTAGCCAGCGTATTCAACGCTGCCAGCGCCAGCCGCCACGGCGGACGGTCGGCAGCCATCACCGCGGGCTGGAAAGCCGCCACCGTCAACCGCAGCGCCAGCGCGCCCCCCCATAACGCCACGCCCACCGCGCCTAACGCCCCCTTGGCTGCAGCCGCGCCACCCAGCGCCATGAACCAGCTGGCACTTCGGAGGAAAAGCACCCACACCGCCTGGTTGCGATGCTTGGGGCGGGATAAACGCCCTGCATCGGCCACAAACGCCGCTGCATCCAACGCGACCCAAAACATCACCCAGGCCACAGGGGTCGCCGCCAGCACCGCGGGCACCGCCAGCCCCCCCAGAGCCAGCAACGCCGCCCAGCCATACCCCTCGCTGGCAACCCGCTCGGCGCGGGCTGCGTCTACCAGCAATACTACCCACACCGCCGTCAACGCCAACACCAACAGGGGCTGTTGGGCTTTCCCCAGGCGCCACACCCGCACCCCTGGCACAGCATCATGCAGCCAGGGCCACGCGTCTGCCCCCTGCCACGGC
Organism: Chloroflexota bacterium; assembly: GCA_011322445.1. NCBI lineage: Bacteria > Bacillati > Chloroflexota > Chloroflexota bacterium. Next base: position 4,744 of record DRMV01000035.1, read on the forward strand.
ACAGGGAACCACCCTGCCACAGCCGCTACCGCCAGCACCCCCAGCAACCAGGCAACAGCAGCGGCCAGCAAGGAAAGCCACCACAGCCGGGCGCGCGTCATTCCCCGCGCTTCACCTACCAGCACGGCCAGCGCGCCAGCCCACAACACCCCTGCGGAAAACCATACCAAATGTGCCATAGGCAGGCATTATAGCACGGTGCGGGAAGGCCCACTGCCTCGGCCTTCCCGCACAGCAATACAGACCGGTTACAGCACCATGGGGCGGCCGCGCTTGAGGAAACGCCCCATGCCCCGCTTTCCCAGCCATTCGCCTTCCCGCACGATGAGATGGCCGCGCAGGTAAACTTGTACCGGAAAGCCGGTCAGTTCCCAGCCTTCGTAGAGGTTGTAATCGGTGCGGTGCTGCGCCACCGCCACGCCATAGGTCACTTTGCGGTCGGGATCCCACACTGCGATGTCGGCATCCGCGCCAGGGGCCAGGGTGCCCTTGCGGGGGTAAAGGCCAAAGATTTTGGCCGGGTTGGTGCTGGTGTAGGCCACGAATTGCTGCGGCGTGAGGCGGCCTTCCACCACGCCCTTCGTCCACAGCACGGGCAGGCGGTCGCCCACGCCGGGCAGGCCATTGGGAATTTTGGTGAAGTCATCCTTGCCCAATTCCTTGCCGGGGATGGCAATTTCCTCACCTTCGTACACGATGGGTTTGGTGCCGTCGTAGAAAAAGGGGCAATGGTCGGTGCCAATGGTGCTGAGCCAGTTTTGCTCGAGAGCATACCAGAGCATTTCATTGTCGTCGCGCGTGCGCATCGGCGGCGAGCAAATCCACTTTGCGCCATCGGGGCGGGCGAGGTCGTCTTCGGTAAAGAAAAGGTACTGGGGGCAGGTTTCGCCCATCACGGGCAAGCCCTGCTCGCGAGCATAGCGCAGCATTTCTGCCCCACCCGCGGTGTTCATGTGCACAATGTAAAGCGGCGCTTCGGCCTGGGCAGCGAGCATAGAAGCCCGCAGCACGGCATCCACCGCGCCCCAGGCCGGGCGGGTGCGGGCGTGCCAGATAGGCTCGGTATGCCCGGCTTCCAGCGCCTCGCGCACCAAAATCTCAATCACATCACCGTTTTCAGCGTGAAGCATGGTCAAAATACCGTGCTGCCACGCCAAACGCATGGCCTCGAAAATTTCGCCATCTTGCAGGCGCAAGCGGCCATTGTAGGCCGTGAACACCTTGATGGTGGTGATGCCCCATTCGGGCAGACGGGGCAGTTCGGCACGAGTACGGTCATCCCAGCGGGTGATGTTCATGTGGAAGCCGTAGTCCACTGCGGCTTTGGCGGCTTTCTTGTGCCAGGCCTGCACGGCTTCTTCCAGGGTGGGCCAATCCTGCGGGATGAAATCCATCACCGTGGTGGTGCCGCCAAACGCGGCAGCCTTAGTGCCGGTATAGTGGTCGTCGGAAGAAACCGTGTTGAACATTGGCAGGTCGTAGTGCACATGCGGGTCAATGCCACCGGGCAACAGGAACTTGCCGTGCACATCTACCACTTCGGCGTCTGCGGCGACCAGATCACGCCCCACCGCCACAATTTTCTCATCAGCGACCAGCACATCGGCTTCAAACATCTCGGAAGCCGTCACCAGCGTACCGCCGCGAAAGAGCAATTTGGTGGTCATGGCTACCTCCAAAAAAGAAAGAAATAAGGACTTTCTGCCTAATTGTACATCGTTTCAGGGCGAAAACAGCAATGGTAAAATGGAACGGTCACTTCCCGGCTCGCTTCCCACCATGCGAGGCAAGCATCATGCTCCGCAACGCCTTCTTGATTTTCCTCGCCGTTGGGTCGTATGGCCTGCTCCACTCACTGACAGCCTCACACCAGGCCAAGCAATGGGTACGCCAACACCTGGGGGAAGCCGCGTTCCGCTGGTACCGACTGGCCTATAACGTCGTCTTCACACTTTTACTCTTGCCCCTGCTGGGCTTGCCGGCAGCCCTGCCCGATCGCGTGCTCTATGTCATCCATCCACCATGGGTTTACGTGACCACAGCCTTGCAAATTGCCGGCCTGGCGCTGGCTATCGATGCCACGTTACGCACCGACCTATGGGCCTTCCTGGGGCTGCGCCCTGAAAAACCGGCGCAAGAAGCCCACCTGGTCATCCGCGGGGCGTATCGCTGGGTCCGCCACCCGATGTATAGCGGCAGTTTGCTTTTCATCTGGCTGATGCCCGCCATGACGCTCAATACTGCCCTTTTCTATGCCGCGCTGACCCTTTACATCATCATCGGGGCCTATTTCGAGGAACGCAAACTGCTGGCCGAATATGGCGAAGCCTATCGCGCTTACCAGCAAAAAGTTCCCATGCTCATCCCTCGCTGGCCTCGAAAGCCTTAATCTCGTCGATTTCCGCCTTCACTCTATGCCGCTTTGGAGGGAGCCATGAAAGCCAAAACCATGGGTGTGTTGCAAACCATCTTCGCCATTGGCATCGTGCTGTGGTGGGCCACGTATTTTGCCTTTCCCCAGCCGGGCGGGGCTGTGCAAATTTACGAATCGGCCTTCCCCTTGCCCGACCTGGCCTGGCTCACACCGCTGCTGGTGCAGGCCGCACGCGCCAACTTCCGCGGCAGTCGCTTCGCACCGCTCTGGACGGCTGCCACAGGAGGCGCATTGACCTTCCTGGGTGTGCTGGATTTCAGTTTCAACATTCAGCACCAGGTCTATACGCTCTCGCTTGCCAACGGCCTGCTCAACGGCTTCATCAATGCTGCCTGCATCGCCTTTGGGCTGTGGAGCATCGCCTGGAGCAAACGACAACTTCCCCGCTGAGGCGCCCATGACCACCCCCAAAATTGCCCTGGTGACCGATACCGACGCCAGCCTGCCCCGCGAAGTGGCCGCTCGTTACCGCATCTGGCAGGTACCCATCATGGTGCACTTTGGCGACGAGAGCCTGCGAGCGGTTTACGACCTCGACGACGCCGCCACGTTTGCCCGCATTCGCCAGGAAGGCCGCCTGCCGACCACGGCTGCCCCTGCGCCGGGCCAGTTTGTCGACGCCTTCCTGGAAGCCTTCGAACAGGGGGCCGAGCAGGTGCTCTGCTTCACGGTGAGCAGCAAAGTCAGCGCCACCTGGAAAGCCGCGCAGGCCGCGCGCGCCATGCTGCCCCAGCGCGATATCACGGTGGTCGACACCCGTTCTCTCAGCATAGGGGAAGGCTTCATGGTGCTGGCCGCGGCCGAAGCCGTGGCCGCGGGCGCTTCGGTGGCCGAGGCCATTGCCGCTGCCGAGTGGACGCGTGAGCACACGCACCTTTACGCCGCTCTCGCCACGCTGAAATACCTCGCGATGAGCGGCCGGGTCAGCCACATGGTGGCTAAAATGGCAGGGGCACTCAACATCCGGCCCATTTTGACCATCAAAGACGGTGAACTGGCATTGCTGGAAAAAGCCCGCACCCGTCGGAAAGCCTGGCAACGGGTACTTGCTCTGGCGCGCCAGCACGTCGGGGAACGCCCGCCGCAGCGGCTCAGCATTTTGCACATCAACGCGCCGGAGGAAGCCCGGGCATTCGAGAAAATCCTCTGTGAGGCCATCCCCTGCCCGGAAGAGCGCCTCTACGCCGAATTGACGCCGGGGCTTTCCGTCCATGCAGGCGAGGGGCTGGTCGGGGTGGCTTTTGTGGCCGAATGAAATCGTTTCGCCTCATTTAGGCCTTTCGCTCAAGCGGGTTGAAAAGCCTCGATGGCAGGGTTGCGGAGTTCGAGCGAAAGCCCTATGATTCAACTTGCCACTTGGTCGGCAACAGAAAGTTTTTTGGGTGGTGCCCACGTCCACGCCCACGGCGACGGCGACGCCGCACACGGGCAGCAACACCCCGCCGCAGGCGCCCGCCGCGCCCAACAGCGGCGGGAACCCCGGCAGAGGCAACAGGGCTTTTGCAAAGTTGGATAAAGGGACGCGTGGAGGGGTATGTGGCTGCGGAGCCACGCGTTAAAGAGCACAAGCGGGGTTTAGTGGCCCTTGGTGAGCAGATAATAGTGGAGCGTGCTTAGCCGTCACCTCCAAAAGCAAGGAAACACCAAGTCTGAATTTTAGCAAGGCCGGTGTGCCCATCTACAATCGGGGGGCCGAGGCTATTATCCTCCCAGCTCTAAACACAAACTCAAGGCGTACCTTCGCCAGTGGGCGTCAAACCACCGCCGCGCCTGGGCGTGATTGGTAAAGCCAAATTGGTTGAAGAAGGTGATGAGTAAGTTGTTCAATGCGGCCATGACTTGGCCTAAGGTGGCCCAGCGGGTTCGGTACTTATCCTCTTGAAAAGTCACATCGCGTCGGTAATGCAGGCTGTTTTCAATGCGCCAATACATCCGCACGGCTTGGAGGAGCGTTTCTGCAGAGGCTTCCTGGGGAGAAAGGCTGGTTAGGCCATAACGGCGTTCTTCTTCAACCCTGGTTCTACCCGGCTTGCGCCGTCGAGAGATCAAGCAAAAGGCCTGTTACATGCCCTTTGTTTTCTTGACACCCTCCCGCCTCTCAGGTACAATTCCCACCGCTTGGTGACTGGGCCTGTAGCGCAGTTGGGAGCGCGCTTCAATCGCACTGAAGAGGTCGCGGGTTCGAATCCCGCCAGGTCCACCTGGTGGACAAAACATCGCAGGGATGGTAAAATACCCCCGCATCGTGATCGTGGGCCCATGGCGCAGTTGGGAGCGCGTCTCAATGGCATTGAGAAGGTCGAGGGTTCGAGTCCCTCTGGGTCCACCTCTCAGCACCCGGTCCCCGCGCCGGGTGTTGTCTTCGTAAGGCACTTCACAAAGCGTCATAGCCCAAAGCAGGAGTAGTAAGCCATCGGCACAGCGAGCCGGGGAAGGTGGAAGCCCGGCAAGGGTGCCTTTGCCGAGCACCAAGGCTGAACTCGCCTGCGCCCCCCCATGGGGGCCTCCCGTCGGTGAACCTGAAGGCTAACCGACGGCGGGTGCGCCCGTTATCGCGCCCCCAAGTGGTCGCGCGCCGTGGCGCGGCAACCAGGGTGGTACCGCGGAGGCCAAGCCTTCGTCCCTGTTTGGGACGAAGGCTTTTTTCTTCTCCCCTTACCCCGCCACAGGCGGAAAGGAGATTTTTGCAATGCAACTGGACGCCGAAACTCGCGCTCGCCGCTGGTCTGCCCTGCAAGACAAAGCCGCTGAACTGCAAACGCAGGCTTCCCTGAACCATGCGCTGGAAGCCGTTGGCGATCTGGAAGCCAGGGTGCGCGGCCTTGCCGATAAAATTCACACCCTGCGCGGTAGCGGTTACCGCTACGCCCAAACGGTGGAAGCCCGCGCCCAGCAGGCCGCTGACGACTGGCCTGCCATCCGCCGCCAGGCTGATGCCGCCCTGAGCCGGGCGCGCATCTCGCTGAGCAGCTTGGACGCCGACATCGCCCGCGTGCTTAGCCAGGGGCGTCGCGCCGCCACCACAAACGATTTCAACGCTGCCGACGATGCTCTGGAACGCGTGGAAGAGCGTATCGAACAAGCCTCCCGCGGCGTAACCGGCACTTTTGATAACTTCGCCGCTCGCGTGAATGCCGTGAATCGCGAACTCGATCACCTGATTTGGGCAGCCGAGGCATGGGCTGGGGCTTCCTTTGACTCTTACCCCGACGAAGCCCTGGTAGACGCCGCCAAAGCCCAATGGATCGCCCGTGGCGACGACGAAGGCCCCAAGGGCATTTTCTTCCTCACCGATGCTCGTGTCATCATGGAGCAAAAAGAGAAGGTCGCGACCAAGAAAGTGCTTTTCATCGCTACCGAAAAGAAACTGGTGCAGGAAATGCAATTTGCCGCGCCCATCGGCGCGGTGGAAGTGCTGGACGCCACCGACGCTCGCGGCGGTTTCCTGGGCCTGGGCAAGCGGGAAATGCTGACCTTGCAATTCACCGCTGCCACCGAAGGCAAGCGCATTTCCAGGGCCGTGCTGCGCCTCTTGGGCGGCGCGGACAACGAAAAGTGGGCGGCGCGCATCAAGCAGGTGCAGCGCGGCGATATCGCACAGGAAGCCATCGCCAGCGCACAGCCGCAAGAAGCAGCCCCCGAAAGCAGCCCTGCCACACCGCCGCGGGAAATTCCCACCCATTGCCCCGCCTGCGGGGCGTTGTTTACCCAATCGATCGTCAAGGGCATGAAGGAATTGCGTTGCGAATACTGCGGCGCGCTCATCAGACTCTGACACCTGACACTTAACGCCCAACACCCCAACACAAAGCACTTAATTCCCTTGCTCCGGAGGTCGCCATGACCAAAAACTACAACCCCTCTGAAATCGAACCCAAGTGGCAGGCGAAATGGGAGGCCGACAAGCTCTACGAGGCCAACATTGACCCCAACCGCCCCAAACACTACGCCCTCACCATGTTTCCCTACCCATCGGGCAACCTGCACATCGGCCACTGGTATGCCATGACGCCCTCAGACGCCCGCGCCCGCTACCTGCGCATGAAGGGCTACAATGTCCTTTTTCCGATGGGCTTCGATGCCTTTGGCTTGCCAGCCGAAAACGCCGCCATCAAGCGCAACATTCACCCCCGCGAATGGACTTACGCCAACATCGAGAACATGCGCAAGCAACTTCGCCGCATGGGCTCGATGTTCGACTGGCGGCGTGAAGTGGTCACCTGCGACCCTGAATACTACCGCTGGAACCAGTGGTTCTTCATTCAGTTTTACAAACACGGCCTGGCTTACCGCAAAAAGTCGCCGGTGGACTGGTGCCCGACGTGCAACACCACCCTGGCGCGTGAGCAGGTCATTGGCGAGGAACGCGTCTGCGAGCGCTGCGGCACGCCCGTCATCAAGAAAAACCTGGAGCAGTGGTTCTTCCGCATCACCGACTACGCGGAGGAACTCAAACGCTTTGAGGGCCTCGACTGGCCGGAACGTATCAAAACCGCCCAACGCAACTGGATTGGCGAGCGTTCCGAGGGCGCCAACGTCTTCTTCAAAACCGAACACGGGCACACTCTGGAAATCTTCACCACCCGCCCCGACACCCTTTGGGGCGTGACCTTCATGGTGCTGGCGCCAGAACACCCTATCATTGACGAAATCACCCCCGAAAGCCACCGCGCCGAGGTGGAAAAATACCGCTTCCAGGCCGCTCGTTTCTCGGATATGGAACGCCAGGCCGCGGAGCGCGAGAAAACCGGCGTGTTCACCGGCGCGTACGCCATCAATCCGGTCAACGGCGAAAAGGTGCCCATCTGGATTGCCGACTATGTGCTCATGTCCTACGGCAGCGGCGCGATCATGGCCGTGCCCGCTCACGACCAGCGCGACTTCGAGTTTGCCAAGAAATACGGCCTGGAAATCCGCCCGGTCATCTTCCCCATTGGGGAGGACGGCAACCCCACGCCGCTGGACGCCGCCACCATGCAGGAAGCCTACGCCGGCCCCGGCGAAATGGCTAACAGCGGCCCACTCACCGGCAACCGCATCGTCAAGGGCAAAGGCTGGAGCGACCCTGGCATCATGAAAGTCATCGAATGGCTGGAAGCCAAGGGCATCGGTGAGCGCGCGGCCAACTACCGCCTGCGCGACTGGCTGATTTCCCGCCAGCGCTACTGGGGCACGCCCATCCCGATGGTCTATTGCGAAAAGTGCGGCTGGCAGCCCGTGCCCGAAGACCAACTGCCCGTGGAACTGCCCGACGATGTGGAATGGCGGCCTACGGGCGAAAGCCCCCTCAAATTCCACCCCACCTGGAAGCACACCACCTGCCCGGTGTGCGGCGGCCCTGCCGAGCGGGAAACCGACACGATGGACACCTTCATGGATTCGTCGTGGTATCAATTGGCCTATCTGGCCCTGCACGGCCGTGAGGAAGCCCCCTTTGAGCAGGCCGAGTATGATTACTGGGCGCCCGTTGACACCTACACCGGCGGCGCAGAACATGCCACCATGCACCTGCTCTACGTGCGTTTCTTCTATAAGGCGCTGCGCGATATCGGGGTTGTGCAGGGCGACGAACCGATGATTCAACTGCGCAACCAGGGCATCGTGCTGGGCGAGCCGCGCGACGGCCATTTTGTGACCATTCGCGGCCATTGGGAAGGCAACGCCTTCCATGCTGAGCACATTGCCGCCTTGCCTCTGGGAACGCCCCGCAGCGAATGGCCTGATTTCTTCCAGGGCGAAAGCGAAATTCGCGGCGAGGTGTATGCCCGCGACGAAACCACACTCAAAGTGCGCGTCAACGCCTACGCCGAAGGCGAAGACCCCCTCAAAGATGCCCGCCTCGTGGTAGTGCATGTAGACGAGAACACGACGGTGGAAATTCCCGACAAGCCGGAAGCCCGCCACCTGGATTTGGTGTATCATTTGGAAGCCGAAAAGATGTCCAAATCCAAGGGCAACGTGGTGGACCCCGACGACCTGGTGGCGCGCTATGGCGCCGACACGGTGCGGGCTTACCTGATGTTCTTTGCCCGCTGGGACCTGGGCGGCCCGTGGAACAGCCAGGGCATCGGCGGCATTGTGCGCTGGCTGCGCCGGGTGTGGAACATGGTGACGGAAACCGCCCAGGCCGAGCCGCCCGCGCACCCCGCACCCGAAGCCGTGCGCGCCCTGCGGCGTAAATTGCATCAAACGCTGGATAAGGTCACCCGCGATTTTGAGAGTTTCGAATTCAACACCATCATCGCTGCGCTGATGGAACTGCTCAACGAGATGCAGCGCCTGCGTGACCAAACCGTTGGCACCGAAGCGTGGCAGGAAACCCTCGACCTCTACCTGCGGATGATGGCGCCCATCACGCCGTTCATTGCTGAAGAACTGTGGGTAGAGGTGCTGGGCAAGCCGTATTCCATCCACAACCAGCCCTGGCCGGAAGTGGACACGGAAGCCACCAAAGAAGACAGCGTTACCTTGGTGGTGCAGGTGAATGGCAAAGTGCGCGACCGCCTCGAAGTGCCGGTGGGCATTGAGGCTGAAGAAGCCAAGGCAAAAGCATTAGCCAGCCCTGCGGTGCAACGCCACTTAAAAGGGAAATCGCCCCGCAAGGTCATTTATGTCCCCGGCAAACTGGTCAACATTGTGGTATAGGGCCGCGAAACCAAACAAAAAACCTGTCAGGTCTTGCAGACCTGACAGGTTTTTGCTTAATCAGGACTTTTGCTCGTAGCATAAATCTTGAACTTCAGACAACGCAAGGCAAACTTCAATCCCAAGGTTTATGGGTGTAGTGGACCCCAAAAGTTGGACGCCAACTCACGGGGCTAAAACAAATTTCTCCTCAGCCTGCTCTGCCAGCCAGGCATCCTCAAACTCCGCGAGCGTGAGATCGCCCAAAGACGAGTGAATCCGCTTGTGGTGATACACCTTGCAGCCAGCCTTTTTGGCGCATCACCCGTTGCACCCGCTTGCGGCTGACCTGCATCCAGTAAGGCGCACGTCGCAGTTGGGCGGTGAGGCGCCATGTACCGCAGGACTGCTGTTTCCAGCGGGTCAGCAAGGATGGTTTGATGCAGTGCTCACGGCAGACTTCGGCTACCGTTTTCTCCCCACTGATGACAGCCAATACAACGGCTGCTTTGAACTCGGGTGTGTAGGTTCTGCGTTTGCGAAACGCCAGGGAGCACTCAAATGTTGTAGAAAAGGAGTCCTCTGGTATAACAGAGATAAACGCATCATCTATCTCTCACCAAAGGACTCCCAAATGAAGTCTACCACAGAACGCATCACC
>DRMV01000036.1 GCA_011322445.1 Chloroflexota bacterium
GTGGGGGGCCAGGGCCGCAAGGGCCTCGGCGCGAGGACTTCTAAGGCCAAGAGCGTCCTTCTCCGGAAGGCTCCGGGCCGCCGCCAGGGCCTCGGCCAAGGCCTGCTCCCGCAACGCCGCCGGCAGGTGGGGGGCCAGGGCCGCAAGGGCCTCGGCGCGAGGACTTCTAAGGCCAAGAGCGTCCTTCTCCGGAAGGCTCCGGGCCGCCGCAAGAGCCTCGGCCAGGGCCTGCTCCAGCAAGTCGGGCGGCAGGTGGGGGGCCAGGGCCGCAAGGGCACGGGCGCGAGCATCTTCATCCCGGATGCTCCGGGCCGCCGCCAGGGCCTCGCTCAGAGCCTGCTCCCGCAAGTCCGGTGGCAGGTGGGGCACCAGGGCCGCAAGGGCACGGGCGCGGGCATATTCATCCCGGATGCTCCGGGCCGCCGCCAGGGCCTCGCTCAGAGCCTGCTCCCGCAAGTCCGGTGGCAGGTGGGGCGCCAGGGCCGCAAGGGCCTTGGCGCGAGGACTTCTAAGGCCAAGAGCGTCCTTCTCTGGAAGGCTCCGGGCCTCGGCCAAGGCCTGCTCCCGCAACGCCGCCGGCAGGTGGGGGGCCAGGGCCGAAAGGGCCTCGGCGCGGGCGTCTCCCCGCTCAATGCTCCGGGCCGCCGCCAGGGCCTCGCTCAGAGCCTGCTCCCGCAAGTCCAGTGGCAGGTGGGGCGCCAGGGAGGAAAGGGCCTCGGCGCGGTACCACTCATCCCGGATGCTCCGGGCCGCCGCCAGGGCCTCGCTCAGAGCCTGCTCCCGCAATTCCGGCGACAGGTGGGGTGCCAGGGCCGAAAGGGCCTCGGCGCGGGCATACTCATTCCCGATGCTCAGGGCCTCGGCCAGGGCCTCGCTCAGCAATTCCGGCGGCAGGTGCGGCGCCAGGGACGAAAGAGCGCGAGCGCGGAACCACTCATCCCCGATGCTTCGGGCCGCCGCAAGAGCCTCGGTCAGGGCCTGCTCCCGCAATTCCGGCGGCAGGTGGGGCGCCAGGGCAGCAAGAACCTCAGCGCGGACATATTCATCCTCAATACTCCGGGCCGCCGCCAGGGCCTCGCTCAGCAACTCCGGCGGCAGGTGGAGTGCCAGGGACGAAAGGGCTTCAGCGCGCGGGCTTTCACCAAAAATACCTTCCTCCGGCAGGCTCCGGGCCGCCGCCAGGGCCTCGCTCAGAGCCTGCTCCCGCAAGTCCGGTGGCAGGTGGGGGGCCAGGGCCGCAAGGGCCTCGGCGCGAGGACTTCTAAGGCCAAGAGCGTCCTTCTCCGGAAGGCTCCGGGCCGCCGCCAGGGCCTCGGCCAAGGCCTGCTCCCGCAACGCCGCCGGCAGGTGGGGGGCCAGTCCCGAGAGGGCATCGGCGCGCTCATTTTCATCCCAAATGCTCCGGGCCGCCGCAAGAGCCTCGGTCAGGGCCTGCTCCAGCAAGTCGGGCGGCAGGTGGGGTACCAGGGACGAAAGGGCCTCGGCGCGGTACCACTCATTCCCGATGCTCCGGGCCGCCGCCAGGGCCTGGGCCAGCAAGTCGGGCGGCAGGTGCGGTGCCAGGGCCGAAAGGGCTTCGGCACGGAACCGCGCATTCCAGATGCTCCGGGCCGCGTCCATGGCCTCGGTCAGGGCCTGCTTCCCCAACTCGGGCGGCAGGTGGGGGGGCAGGGACGCAAGGGCGCGAGCGCGGGCATACTCCCACTCAATGCTCCGGGCCGCCGCCAGGGCCTGCTCCTGCAACTCCGGCGGCAGGTGGGGCGTCAGGGACGCAAGGGCCTCGGCGCGATGCTCCTCATCCCCGATGCTCCGGGCCGCCACCAGGGCGTCCTCCAGGCGGGCCGGGTCCTTTTGGGCCAGCACCGGGGCCAGAGCGATCAGGGCTTCCTTCCGCCGCCGTTCATCCGGCATCTGGCGCACGTGGGCCAGGGCCTGGGGCGGGGTCCACAGGTCGTTTTCCACCAGCAGGGCAGGCAGGTCCGGGGGCAGGTTCCCGGCCAGGCTATGGATGCTGGCTTCAATGAGGGCGCAGCGAATTTCCAGGCCAATAGCGGGTAGTGGTTGGCGGGGGGTAATTTGCGATTTGCGATTAGCGATTGCCTTTTGGTTTTCGGCCACTGCCCGGCGCCACACGGCGCGCACATCCTCCAGATAGCCCTGGTAGTCGCCTTCCAGCGTGTAGCGGGTGCGGTGCCAGCCCGGGCGGGTCACCACAGTTCGCAAGGTCTCCAACGGCTCGGCGGCTAAATGGTCAAGGGCATAACGGAGCACATAAGGCGAGGCGTCGGTGATGGCTTCTTCGCCGTCGCTCACACGGCGAAAGCCCTCCCGCGCCCAGGCGCGGTAGCGCGCCTCCAGTTCCGCATACCGCGCGGGGTTCTGCCGCCGGAGACGGTCTTCGGCAAAATATTCCTGCATGCGGGGGTGTGAAAAGGTCATCCACACATGCCCCCCTTCTGCGCGCCGCACAACCAGCCGTGCCAGGTTCTCCCATACCAGCCCGAGGGTGTGATGGTCAAGGTCCACCGCCGGAGCGTCGGGGGCGCGGCGGGCAAGGGCAAGCAGATCGGCTTGCGGTATGGGGCCCCGCGCCAGAGAAAGCAAATCTAAAATCTCCCTCACCCGCCTGTCCACATCGCCGGGCAAACCCTGGGCCTTCCATAATTTCTTTTGCTCAGGCCACCAGTAGTCCTCAAAGAAAGTGGCGTAGCCGCTGCCGACCAAATCGGCAATCTGCCGCGCGCGGCGGCGGGCATAGTCCACCCCTTCCGCTTCCAGCGCGTCCAGCAACTCCCGGGCGTACAAGCCTACCAGAAGCGGGTCGCCCTCATCGGTCAGGCGGTAGAGGGTTGCGACCAGATCCACATCGCGGCTGAGTTCATCCAACGGCACTTTCATTTGAGCCAGCACCTCCCGCACGCCTTCCAAAGAGAGGTGAGTCAAACGATGGGTGCGGGTTTTCCCTCGACGCCAGCCCAGACGATGCAGCCAGTTGGGCACTTCGGCGTTAGCCAGCAGGCGGGCGCTGACGACAACTTTCAGGTGAGGCGGCGGCGCAATGGGGAACAGACTGCGCCAGGCCTCACCGGCGCTCCCCCACGCCGCTTCATCCAGCCCGTCAAGCACCACCAACACGCCCCGGCGTCCCTCTGGCGGCTTCGCTTGCCTGAGAAAACCTGCGGCCATGCTCAGCAAAATTTGAGGGTCGCGCTCGGTGCATTTTTGCTGCGGGTCATAAGCGCGGGTCAAGCCGCACGCCAGCAGGCTGAGAAACACGCCTGGCCGGTGGGTGTCAAACCGCAGGCTGACCGGGACGAACACCACAGCCCACGCTTCTTCGGCTTGCCGACGCACCGCTGTGGCCCAACGCGCCAACAAAGCGCTCTTGCCCCGCCCCGCCGGGGCGTGCAGGAAGAAGTAGGGCTTTGCGTCCTCCTCCAGCCATTGGCTCAAGAGGCGCAAATCTGCCTTTCTGCCGCCGAAGGGCACGGGGGCGTCTGAGGTGCCCAGGTACTCCTGCAGAAAACGCTCCACCCGCGGGCGGTGGTCAAAGGGGGCCGCGTTGAGGAAAACCTGAATGACATTGCGGTCGCCGGTGATGAGCACGGACCGGTTTACATGGCCTTGAATGTGGATGTCCCGGCTGGCCTGTGCCTTCCACGCCTGCAGGGCCTGCTCCAGACGCTTTACGGCCTCCTCGGTGCGCAGCACCGCGCGGCCGAGGGTGCGCAGGGCGTCGGTCTCCACCCCCAGCAGGGCCTCCCGCAGGCAGAGGAGGTAGGCGTCGGCCACGGTCTCGGCCTGCTGGGGCGTGGCGGCTTCCCAATCCCGCCGGATGACCGCCAGCAGGGCGCGGCGCAGGCGGCCCTCGTCGTAGTCATCGGCGGGCAGGTTGGCCAGGGCATCCAGCACCGCGGGCAGGTCGCGTAAAGGCAGGCCGCGGCCCGCGTCGGCCAGGGGCGCTAAGGCGGGCAGGGTGTCTTGCAAGCGGCGCTGCACGCAGGCGTCGGCCCGTTCCAGGGCGGCAGCCAGGGCCTCACGGCGGTCGGGGTGGCCCAGGAGTGCATCCAGGCGGCGGGCCAGGTCCTCCTGGCCCAGGGTGGCCAGTTCGTCGGCCACGGCCTGGAGCGTGGGGTCGCCCACGGCGCGGCGCAGGGACGCCTTGACGATGGCGCTCAGGATGCGCAAAGCGGCTTGAGATGGGGGCATGGCGTTTTCCTTCCCTGGCAGTTTACGAAATTATACCCCTGGATGGCTGTTGGCACGCGCGTTGTACGAGGCGTTCCCCCCACTGATGATATAATTACCCCACACCTTCACCCACCCGCGGCGCGCCCTGCGCCGTTCTTTTGTGAAAGGAGCCTTTCATGGCCGACACCCGTTTGCTCAACCTTGCCAGACTTTTGGTGAACTACTCCGCCGAAATCCGCAAAGGCGATTGGGTGGTGATTCGTGGCGGCGTGGCCGCCCTGCCGCTTATCCGTGCCGCTGCGGTGGAAGTGCTGCGCGCCGGCGGGCATCCCACCGTGGTGCTCAACGACGACGAAACCGACGCCGCCGTGGCGCGCGCGGCTTCCGAAGAACAGATACGCTGGATTTCCCCTCTGGAGCCGCTGGTTTACGAAAAAGCCGATTCGCTGATTTCTATCCGCGGGGCTTCCAACACCCGCGCGATGACGCAGGTTTCCCCGGCCAAGCAGCGGGCGGCCCAGCAGGCCCGCGCCGAACTGATGGCGACTTTCATGCGGCGTTCCGCCGAGGGCACGCTGCGCTGGGTGAGCACTCTCTTCCCCACACCGGCCTACGCGCAGGAAGCCGACATGAGCCTCGCCGAGTACGAGGATTTCGTTTACCGCGCCACCTTCGCCGACCAGCCCGACCCCATCGCCAAATGGCAGGAAATCCACGCCATGCAGCAGCGCATGGTGGACTGGCTGAAGGGCAAGCGCGAGGTGGTGGTGAAAGGTCCCAACGCCGACCTCACGCTTTCCATTGAAGGCCGCACCTTCATCAACTCCGACGGCCACCACAACATGCCCAGCGGCGAAATCTTCACCGGCCCGGTGGAAGATTCGGTCAACGGCTGGGTGCGCTTCACCTACCCGGCGCTCTACGCCGGGCGTGAGGTGGAAGGCGTGGAACTGCGCTTTGAAAACGGCAAAGTGGTGGAAGCCCGCGCCGAGAAGAACGAAGCCTTCCTGCTGGAAATGTTGGACAGCGACCCGGGCGCCCGCTATTTGGGCGAATTCGCCATCGGCACCAACTACGGCATTGACCGCTTCACCAAGAACATCCTCTTCGACGAGAAAATCGGCGGCAGCATCCACATGGCCGTGGGCGCAGGCTACCCGGAAACCGGCAGCAAGAACAAATCCGCCATCCACTGGGATTTCATCTGCGACATGCGCACCGACAGCGCCATTTGGGTGGACGGCGAACTGTTCTACAAAGACGGCCAATTTCAGGTGTAACGCCAGGCAACCAATTCACGAAGTAACGAAGTAACTTTTCTCCATGCCCCAACCCCGCCCGATTTTCCTCTCTGCCCTGCTGAGGGCGCTGCCCTACCCCGTGCCCGCACCCAAAGAAGACGTCTGGGTGTCGGGCATTGCTTCCGATTCCCGCAAGGTGCGCCGCGGCGACCTGTTCGTTGCCATCCCCGGCGTGGCGGTGGACGGCCACCGCTTCATCCCCGCGGCGGTGGCGCGCGGCGCAGCGGCTGTCGTCGGCACCCGCCCGGAAGCCGAATTTACCGACCTGCAGGTGCCCTACATCCGCGTGCGCGATGCCCGCGAAGCCCTCGCTTACCTCATCGCCCGCTTCTACGGCAACCCGGCCCACCGCCTCACCGTCATCGGCGTGACGGGCACCGACGGCAAGACCACCACCGCCAACTTCATCTTCCACATCCTCAAGGCAGCGGGCATTGCGGCGGGCATGATTTCCACCGTGAACGCGGTGGTGGGCGAGCGGGTGCTGGATACCGGCTTCCACACCACCACCCCGCCCGCGCCCGAAACCCAGGCTTACCTCGCCGAAATGGTGGAAGCCGGCCTCACCCACGCGGTGCTGGAAGCCACCTCCCACGGCCTGGCGCAGCACCGGGTGACCGCGTGCGAGTTCGACATCGGCGTGGTGACCAACATCACCCACGAGCACTTAGACTACCACGGCTCGCGGGAAGCCTACTTTGCGGCCAAAGCCCGGTTGTTTGACATGCTGGCCGAAACCCCGCCCAAGCCCCAGGGCAACCCCCGCCTTGCCGTGCTCAACCGCGACGATGAAGGTTCCTACGCCTTTCTCACCCCCCGCCTGAAGGTGCCCGCCGCCACCTATGGCCTGCATCCGGAAGCCGACGTGCGCGCCGAAGACGTCCGCCATACCCCGCAAGGGCTGACCTTCACCGCGGTGGGGCCGGGCTTCCGCCTGCCGCTGACTTCGCAGCTGGTGGGCGCTTACAACGTCAGCAACATTTTGGCCGCGGTGGCGGCCACGGTGGTGGGGCTGGGCATTGCGCCCGAAGCCGCGCGGGAAGGCGTGGCTGCGCTGGAAGCCATTCCCGGCCGCATGGAGCGCATTGACTTAGGGCAAAATTTCACCGCAATTGTGGATTTCGCCCACACCCCCAACGCGCTGCGGCGGGCGCTGGAAACCGCCCGCGGCCTGACCAACGGGCGCGTGATTGCCGTTTTCGGCTCCGCGGGGCTGCGCGACCGCGAAAAGCGCCGCCTGATGGCCGAGGTTTCCGCCCAACTGGCCGACTACACCGTGCTCACCGCCGAAGACCCCCGCACCGAGTCGTTAGACGCGATTTTGGCAGAAATGGCCGCCGGTGCGGAGGCCCGCGGCGGGGTGGAAGGCAAAACCTTCGTGCGCGTCCCCGACCGGCGGGAAGCCATCCGCCACGCGGTGGCTGTGGCCCGCCCGGGCGATGTGGTCATCGTGTGCGGCAAGGGGCACGAGCAATCCATGTGCTTCGGCGAAACCGAATACCCCTGGGACGACCGCACTGCCCTCCGCGCCGCGTTAGCCGAACATTTGGGCCTCCCCGGCCCCGAAATGCCCTACCTGCCGCAAATTGCGAATCGCGAGTAGCGAATTGCGATTCTTTACTTACCTCTGCGAGTCGCCATTCACAATTCCTAATTCCTCATTCCTAATTTTTTCCCCCGAGGCCCCCCATGCCCTCTAACTTCCCTCCCCCCGACCGCCTCCGCCGCCTGGAAAACTTCGGGCACAGCATCAGCGCGCCGGGCTACGTCTTCCGCCCCACCCACACTGAGCAGATTGCCGACCTGCTGCAGGAAGCCCAAAAGCGCAGCCTGCGGGTGGCGCTGCGGGGCGCAGGCCGCAGTTACGGCGACCCCCACATGGCTTCCGGCGGCGTGGTGCTCGACCTGCGGCGCATGAACCGCGTGCTGGATTGGAATCCCGAGACCGGCGAAATCACCGTGGAGCCGGGCGTCACCATCGAGCGCCTCTGGCAATACACCCTGGAGGATGGCTGGTGGCCTGCGGTGGTGCCCGGCACCATGCGCCCGACCATCGGCGGCTGCTTGGCGGCCAACGTCCACGGCAAGAACAACTGGCTGGCGGGCACCATCGGCGAGCACGTCACCCGCCTGCGGGCGCTGCTGCCCACGGGTGAGGAAATCACCCTGACCCCCGACGACGATCTCTTCCCCGCGCTGGTGAGCAGCATGGGCACGCTGGGCGTGTTCACCGAAATCACCCTGCGGCTGCACAAAGTGCATTCCGGCGAGGTGGAAGTCGGCGCGTGGTCGGTGCCCCACCTGAAGCAGATGTTAGACGACCTAGACGCCCACAAGGAATCCAGCGAATACGTGGTCGCCTGGCTGGACGGCACGGCGCGGGGCAAAAGCCTGGGGCGGGGGCAGATTCATATCGCCCGCTACCTGGAACCCGGGGAGGACCCCCACCCCGGGCGGACGCTTTCCTTAGACTACCAGACCCTGCCCGAAAACATTTTGTTCGTGCCCAAGAGCGTGCTGTGGATGTTCATGCGCCCCTTCATGAACCGCCTCGGCCTGTGGGGCACCAACACGGCTAAATATCTCAGCGCACGCACCCTGGGCAACCACAAGACCTTCCGCCAGTCCCACGCGGCCTTCAACTTCCTGCTCGACTACGTGCCCCATTGGGAACGCGCCTACGGCAAGGGCGGGCTGATTCAGTACCAGTGCTTTGTGCCGAAGGAAACCGCTTACGATGCCTTCCGGGAGGTTCTGGAAACCACCCACCGCCACGGCCTGCCGACCTACCTGGGCGTGGTCAAGCGCCACCGCCCCGACCGCTTCCTGCTTTCCCACGCGGTGGATGGCTTCTCGTTAGCGATGGACTTCCGCGTGACCCCCAGCAACCGCCGCCGCCTGCAAGACATGGCCGACGTGCTCAACCGCATCGTGCTCCAGGCTGGCGGGCGCTTTTACTTAGCCAAAGATGCCACCCTCACCCCCGACGCGTGGCTGGCTTCCCTGGGCGAAGACACCCTGCGGCGCTATTTTGCCCTCAAGGCGCAGTTAGACCCCCACGAAGTGCTGCAAACCGACCAGTATCGGCGGTTGTTCGCGCCGCTGAAGGAAAGGCTTGCGTGACCTGTGTTCGGTGGGCGGTGTAGGGCTGTGTCCCTGGCGCTGAGCGGCGGGCCTGGACAGCGTTGCAACCTGGTCATGAAAAAAAGAATGGGGCGGGCGTGCCGAGCGGGCGTCGACAATTTGCTGTAATTTTTAGAGAAATGGCGTTTTGTGGCGGTGCCTGGGGAGTATAATGGAAAAGGAGTAGAGCGGTTGCGGGCGAAGGCTGGGGATTCGCTGGCAAAAGGGGTTGGCGATATTCGTGTAGGTGCGTTCAAGAGAGGTTTTTTGATGACAAACCAGCCGTTACCTTCCTTGCGGGATGAAATGCGCCGTATCCTTGCGGTTGCGGTTTCCCTTGCTAATTTACAAGATGAAGATTTTGCGGTGTTGCGCTCGATGGCCGATGTTTGCCTGCTGTGGGCTGACGAAGTGGGGGCTGAAATTCGCGCAATTCTGGAATCTACTGAAAACACGCGCGTTTATGTCGATACCTATCTCAATGGTGACCCGGCAGGGTGGTATCGTGACCTGTTCCGCGCGCCCGACGTGCGCACGTTCTGGTTCCAGCAGATGAATCTTGCTGTGGAGCATGTGCGTAACGATGTGCCCAATGAAGTGGTGGTAGGGCTGGCTCCCCGCTGGATCAACATTCTGGCGCAGCGGGCGCAAGAGCAACTGCCACCAGAACAGGCCCTCGCGTTCACGCGTTCGATGCCGCGCATCTTTAGCGGTACGGTCACGGTAATGGTGGCAACCTACGAGATGGTGATGATGCGCACTTTCATGCAGGAGACGGGCTTTTCCCGCATTCTGGTTAAGCGTTTGCAGCAAAATACTTTGCGCACCTTTGCCGAGCAGATGCGAGAAGAGCAGCGCCGATGCAAGGAAGAAGGGGAAGCCTCAGGGGCGTAAGGGTTTCCCCATGCCAGGCTTCGTCAGCACTTTGCCGTCGGTGTAAACGGTTTGCCCGCGCAGCACTACCCGCCGCACGCGCCCGCGAACGCGCATGCCGGCAAAGGGCGACCAGTCGGCGCGGGTTTGCCAGCCGCGCAGGGGGATTTCCCAGCGGGCGTTCTCGTCCACTTCCACCCAGGTTTCGGGCTGTGGGGGCAGGCCAAAGATGCGCCGCGGGTTGGTGTGCATCCGCGCGACGAGGTCGTCGAGGGTGAGGCGGCCTTCCTGCACCGCGGTCAGCAGCAAGGGGAGCGCGGTTTCCAGCCCGGGGAAGCCGGGGGGCGGCTGGGGGCTGTCTTTTTCGGCCAGGGTGTGGGGGGCGTGGTCGGTGGCGAAGCAGTCGATGACGTCCAGGTTGTCCCAGAGGGCTTGCTGGTCGGCGGGGGAAGCCAGCACCGGGCGCACTTCGCTGCGGCCGGGGCCGATGCGGGGGGCGTCGTCGGCGGTGAGGAAGAGGTGGTGAGGCGCCACTTCGCAGGTCACGGGCAGACCGCGGGCTTTGGCTGCGCGTATGAGCAGAATTTCTTCCCGGCGGGAAACATGGGCGATGTGCACCGGCCGGTCGTAGAGCGCGGCGAAAAGGATGGCCGCGGCCAGGGTGTGCCGCTCGGCGTGGACGACCAGCGGCGCGGTGCGCGGCCATAAGCGGAAGTGGGCGTGCCACGCTGCGGTGTCGTCCAGCCGCAGCGTGCCGTAGGTCTGGTTGAGGTACATTTTCAGGCCCGCGGCGCGGCTTGCCAGGGGCGCGATGGCTTCGGCGTTGGCCGCGGTGGCGCCGAAGTATTGGGCGTAATCGCAGCGGGCTTTGGTGCGGGCGGCGTTGAGGGCGGTTTCCAGCGCGGCGGCGTCGGTGATGGGGGGCTGGGTGTTGGGCATGGCGAGGATGGCGGTGAAGCCGCCAGCCAAAGCCGCGGCAGTTGCAGTGCTCCAATCTTCTTTGTGGTTTGCGCCGGGCTCACGGACATGGACATGGGGGTCAATCAGGCCGGGAAGGCGGAGCATGAGAAACCTCGCGCAGTCGCATAGTCGGGTAGTCGGATAGTCGCATTGTCGGACGGTCGTCCCGTCGGGAGCAAGGCGGGCGTGCTTTTTGGGTACCCCGCGGAATTTGCGGTGTGCCTTATCGTATTATAATAGATTGCCGTAAGGCGATTTTTTTACAAGGAGTTGGCCATGCGAGCCGTGGATATCATCATCAAGAAGCGCGACCGGCAAGAATTGACGACCGAGGAAATCAAGTTCTTCATCAAGGGCTACACTCGCGGCGAGATTCCCGATTACCAGGCCGCGGCGTGGGCGATGGCGGTGTTGCTCAACGGGATGACGCCGCGGGAAACCACCGACCTGACCCTCGCGATGGCGCATTCCGGCGATGTGCTTGACCTTTCGGGGGTGGTGTCTATTGCTCTTGACAAGCACTCTACCGGCGGCGTGGGCGACAAGACCACCCTTGTCGTGCTGCCGATGGTGGTGGCAGCAGGCATCCCCGTGGGGAAGATGTCGGGGCGTGGGCTGGGATTCAGCGGCGGTACGCTGGACAAGATGGAATCCATCCCCGGCTATCGCACCGACCTGACCACCGAAGAGTTTCTGCAGCAATTGCGCGAAGTGGGCATTGTGCTGACCGGCCAATCGGCTGACCTGGCTCCTGCCGATGGCAAACTTTATGCCCTGCGCGATGTCACCGGCACCGTGCCTTCCATTCCGCTGATTGCCTCGTCCATCATGAGCAAGAAACTCGCCGCCGGGGCGCAGGGTATTGTGTTGGATGTGAAAGTAGGCAATGGGGCGTTCATGCAGACCCTCGAGGACGCCCGCGCCCTGGCCGAGTTGATGGTGGAAATTGCCGACCGCGCCGGGCGGCGGGCCATTGCCTTGCTTTCCGACATGAACCAGCCGCTGGGCTACGCGGTGGGCAATGCGCTGGAAGTGCAGGAAGCCATCGAAACCCTGCACGACGGCGGCCCGGCCGATTTCCGTGAACACTGCTTCATGGTGGCGGCGCATATGCTGGTGCTGGGCGGGAAGGCGAAAAACGAGGCCGAGGGGCGCGCCCTTGCTGCCCGCACCCTGGCCGACGGCAGCGCATGGGAAGCCTTCCGCAAACTGGTGCAGGCCCAGGGCGGGGACGTGGCATATATCGACGATCCCAGCCGTTTGCCTTCTGCCCCGCTTCAGGAAACTGTACCGGCGCCGCAAAGTGGTTATCTGGCCGAGATCCACGCCCGCACGGTGGGCGAGACCGCCGTAGTTTTGGGCGCGGGGCGGGAAAAGAAGGGCGACCCCATCGACCACGCAGTGGGCATCATGGTCCACAAGAAGGTGGGCGAAGCGGTGGAAGCCGGCGAACCGGTGTTCACTATCCACGCCAACGATGAGGCCAAACTGGCCGAGGCGCGGGAACGGCTGCTGAGGGCACTGAAAATCAGCAGCGAACCGGTGGCGCCACTGCCGCATTTTTACGGTGTGATTGGTGAGTAAGTGTATCTATTCAGCCCGGGCAAAGCGAAACCGCAGATTACGCAGATTACGCAGATTACGCAGAAAAAATCCACCGATTGACACAGATTTGCACAGATTGGCAAAAATCCAGAGGGCACCGAAACGCCATAGAAAATCCAGAAACCCCCTTTGTGGCTTTGCTTCCCGTGCGCCTTCGTGTTAATTCTGGCGCTCTTTGCGTTGGTTTTCAGGCGTGCAGGCACCATTTTCAAAAGTCTGAGCGGTGATGAATAAGTTACAGGGCTGGCCAAACATGCGCCAGCCCTGTAACTTTGGATGGATGGAGGGGTATCGCCCCGAATTATACCCGATGCTGCTTCACAGCCCGGCGACGTACACCACCCCGATGCCGTTGGGGCCAACGTGGGTGCCGATGACCGGGCTGACCGTACCAAAGAGAGATTCGTCGGGCGAGAGGCGTTCTTCTAACTGCGCCTGCACTTGTCGGGCTTCTTCGACCGCGCCGGTGTGCAGTGTGGCCAGCCGCACAGGGCGGGTGTTGCCCACGCGTTCCACGACGATGTCGGTCATTCTTTGGATGACTTTCCGTCGTGTGCGCACTTTTTCCAGCGGTTCGACCCGTCCGCCACGCACTTCCAGAATGGGCTTGATGCGCAACACTGTGCCGAACCAGCGGCTTGCGCCGCCGATGCGCCCGCCACGGTGCAGGAATTCCAGCGTGGGCACCATCAGCACAAAGCCGCTATGGTCACGCGCCCGCTCGGCGATGGCTTTGCACTCTTCCAGCGAGGCGCCATCGGCCGCGGCCCGCGCCGCCAGCAGCGCGTGGAAGCCGGTTTCCATGCCGGTGGAAAGGGAATCGACCAGGGCGATGTTGTCAGCGCCCAGCATTTCTTTGGCGTGGGCGGCCGAGGCCAATGTGCCCGACATTTTGGAGGAAATCACCACGGTGAGGATGTCGTAACCGGCTTCCAGCAGGGGCTCGAAGGTATTGACGAAATCTTTGGCCGAGGGCTGGGAACTGGTGGGCAGCGTTTTGGAGGTACCCAGCCGCTCATAGAAGGCTTCGGGGGTGATGTCTACGCCGTCGCGGTACGATTGGCCGTCCCAGACGACTTGCAACGGCACGACGTGGATGTGGTACTTTTCCTGTAAATCTTTGGGAAGGGAAGCGGTGCTGTCGGTAACAACAGCGACGGGTTTGCTCATGGGAATACCTCGGGAAAGGGTTACATGCCGGCCATATAGGCCAGGGCAACGGTGCCGGGGCCGACATGCGTGCCGACCACCGGGCTGACGTCGGAGACCAGGGCTTCCTCAGGGTGCAGCTGGGCGGAAGCCTGCGCCAGCAGCCAGCGGGCGTCGTCTTCGGCGTTGGCGTGCAGCGCGGCCAGGCGGATGGGATGGCCGCCTTGTTGCGCGCGTTCCACGGTGATTTCCACCAAACGCGCCAGGGCTTTGCGGCGGGTGCGGATTTTTTCCAGCGGCTGCACCAGGCCGTCGCGAACTTCCAGAAGGGGTTTGATGCGCAGCGCGGTGCCAAACCAGCGGCTTGCCCCGCCGATGCGCCCGCCACGGTGCAGGAATTCCAGGGTGTTGACGGTGAGCACCACGCCGGTGTGCTGCTGGGCCTGCTCGGCAACGGCTTTGCATTCGGCGAGGGATGCTCCCTGTTCGGCGGCTCGCGCCGCGGCCAGCACGTGGAAGCCCAGTTCCATCGCCGTGGTGTGTGAGTCGACGACCTCGACTTCGCCGTTGGCGATGGCCTGGCGCGCTTGCATGGCGGCCTGGTAAGTGCCGGAAAGTTTGGAGGAAATGACCACGGCCAGGACATCGTAGCCGCTTTCTACCAGTTCGCTGAAGATTTGCACGAAAGACATGACCGCAGGCTGTGTGCTTTGAGGCAGGATCTTGGCGGTCGCCAGGCGCTGGTAGAACTCGGTAGGGGTAATGTCCACGCCGTCTTGAAAGGATTCGTCGCCCCAAATCAAGATCTGGGGGGCAACGCGAATGTGGTGGCGTTCCAGCAGGTCTTTGGGGATGTAAGCGGTGCTATCTGTGACCAGTGCGACAGGGCGGGGCATAAGGCGTTCCTCCACAAGAAGGCTGTAAACAGAAACCCCTTGACAGGGGGAAAGTTGCGCTGTGCAGGGGGTGGAATGGGGTATTTGCAGGTATAATAGAAGCGCATGAGGGGCCCTTTTTCAGGAGATGAAACCCGATGCCTCAAGCATGGATTACCCCCAACCTGGCTTACCTGTTGCTGATGAGCGGCACGGTGGTGTTGATTTTGGCCCTCATCACGCCCGGCACGGGGATGTTGGAGCTCAGTGCGCTCTTTTTGCTGCTGGCAGCGGGCTATACGGCCACGCAGTTGGCGGTCAATGCCTGGGCGGTGGCCGTTTGGATTGTGGGCATCGTTTTCTTCGGGCTTTCGCTGCGACGCGGCCGGCGCGAGGGGGTGTGGCTGGCGCTGGCACTGCTGGCGATGATGGTGGGGTCGGTGTTCATTTTCCGCACGCCTGATGGCGGCAGCGCGGTTTCTCCCTGGCTGGCGGTGACGGTCTCGTTGCTGGTGGGGGGCTCAGGTTGGTTGGTTGCCCGCAAGGTGTTGGAAGCCGAAACCCGCCCGCCGGTGCATGATCTGGAACGCTTGATTGGTCAAGTGGGGGAAGCCCGCACCGACATCGCGCCGGAGGGTTCGGTGTACCTCGATGGGGAAATGTGGACGGCGCGCAGTGAGCAGCCGATTCCTGCGGGCACGCGGGTTCGCGTGCTTTCCCGAGAAGGGTTGATTTTAGAGGTCGAGCCGTGGCATGAAGAAAACCCCTTGGGTAAAGAGTGCGGCACCTGAGAGAGGTGCCCGAAGCCACGGCAATGAAGTGTTCGTTTCCTGCTTGTTTTGTTCAAAAGGAGGTGTGCTATGTTCTATCTTCCCGTAATGGCTGGGGACACGGCCGTAGGTTTCACCCTTTTGTGCTTTGTGGGCGTGGTGCTCCTGTTCTTGTTTTGGCTGGTCACCAGCGCCATCAAAATTGTGCCCGAATACAAGCGGCTGGTGGTCTTCCGCCTGGGGCGGGTGGTCGGCGCTAAAGGCCCGGGCCTTGTGCTGCTGATTCCCTTCGTCGATCGCGGCGTGTGGGTTGACCTGCGCGAACAGGTGCGGGAAATCCCCCATCAGACGTGCATTACCAAAGACAACGCGGCCATCGCGGTGGACTTCATCTGGTACTACAAAGTGCTGGACGCCGAGCAGAGCGTGATTCAGGTGGGTAACTTTGAGGCCGCCGCCCAGGGCATGGCGACCACCACGCTGCGCGCCGTCATCGGCGGCATTTTGTTAGACGATGTGCTTTCCGAGCGGGAACACATCAACAACATGCTGCGCGCCCGCCTGGACGAGGTGACCGAGCGCTGGGGCGTGAAGGTCACGAATGTGGAAATCCGCGAGATCGTGCCGCCCAAGAAGATTCAGGAAGCCATGGACCGCCAGATGTCGGCCGAGCGCGAGCGCCGCGCCGTGGTGACGGAATCGCAGGGCAAGCGGGAAGCCGCCATCAACGTCGCCGAAGGTGAGAAGCAGGCTGCCATTCTGCGGGCGGAAGGCGAGAAGCAGTCGGCCATCCTCAAGGCCGAGGGCGAGAAGCAGGCCCAACTGTTGCGGGCGGAAGGCTTTGCCGCGGCCCTGAAGCGCATTTACAGCGTGGCGCAGGAAGTCGACCCCAAGACCATGACGCTGCAATACTTCGAGACCCTCAAGAGCATGGGCTCCAGCCCCTCCACTAAGTTCATCTTCCCGATGGAATTCACCGGTCTGATGAGCGATTTCATGAGGTTGCGGCAAGAGGGTGAAGCGAGCGAGCAGCGCAAGCAAGAGTAATCTGTTGGCCGACCTGCTGCCGCCGCCTTACCGGCTGGAAGTTGCTACGTGGCGCGACCTGGGGGCGCTCCAGCGGCTGGAAAAGGTGTGCTTTCCCACCGATGCCTGGCCGCTGGTGGAACTGCTGGGCGTGCTGATGTGGCCCGGCGTGGTGCGCTACAAGGTGACGGACGGGGAAGGCGAGATGGTCGGCTTTGCCGCCGGGCAGGAAATCGAAGGCGCCGGATGGATTGTGACGATTGCCGTCCATCCGGCGCATCGGCGGCGCGGCCTGGGGCGGGTGCTGCTGGAAGCCTGCGAAGCGTCCCTGCCCCAGCCCGTGCTGCGCCTCGCGGTGCGGGCTTCCAACCGCCCCGCACAAACCCTCTACCGCTTGGCGGGCTATCAGATCGTCAACCGCTGGCCGCGGTATTACGTCGACGGGGAAGATGCGCTGATTATGGAAAAACAACGGGGGTGAGATGTTCAGGCAGCATCCGCCGGGGGGCGTTTGCCTAAAATCGCGTCGGTCATGCGCGCCACCTGCACCATGAAGGCCACATCGTGCACGCGCACAATGTCGGCCCCGCGGACAATGCCCACTGCCACCGCCGCGGCAGTGCCCGCGAGGCGCTCTTCCGGCGGCAGGTTCAGCGTGTAGCCGATGAACGACTTGCGCGACACGCCCAACAGCAGGGGGAAGCCGAGGGCGCGAATCTCATCCAGGCGGTTCACCAGTTCTAAATTTTGTTCCACCGTCTTGCCGAAGCCGATACCGGGGTCGAGGATGATGCGCTCGTCGGGAATGCCCGCCTGCCGCGCCAAGGCCACGCTTTCCAGCAGTTCGGCCTTCACCTCGGCGAGCAAATCGGTGTAAGCCACGCCCACATAACGCCCGCCGAGGTGTTCCCGCACTTCGGCGTTTTGCGGCGTGCTGCGGTTGTGCATCAGCACCGCCCACGCGTCGTGGCGGGCAATCACTTCGGCCATGTGGGGGTCGGCGCGCAGCCCCCAGACGTCGTTGACCATGCCCGCGCCGGCTTCCAGCGCGGCCTCGGCCACCGTGGCTTTGTAAGTATCTACCGAAATCAGCACGTTGGGGAACTCGGCGGCCAGCGCCCGCACCACGGGCACCACACGGGCGGCTTCCTCTTCGGCGGAAACCGGCTGCGCGCCCGGGCGGGTGCTTTCCCCGCCGACGTCCAGAATGTCCGCGCCCGCGGCGACGAACTCGCGTGCTTGAGCGAGGGCGGCCTGCACCGCGTCGCCGCGCGCTAACAGGCCGTCGCCCGAAAAACTGTCGGGGGTGACGTTGAGGATGCCCATGATGCAGGTGCGGGTTTGGCAGGGGAAGGGGGGCATGGGGAGGCTCCGGGTTTCGGGATGCGGGATGTGGGGTTCGTTACATGGTCGGCTGGTTGCCGGGTTGCCTGGTGCATTCTCAAGCAGAATTTTGGGAATTCAGAAGAGGCAATTAGACTCTATCCGGGAAATATCGTCGTGATGTCATTGCGAGCCCCGAAGGGGCGAAGCAATCTCCGCCCCTCCGCAGGGGGGATTGCTTCGGGCGCAAAGCACCCTCGCAATGACACAAATCAGCGTGCTTTGTGCACCAACACTGAAGCGGGAGGCCCCGCGGAATGCCATTCCGCACTACGGCTCGCCAAATTTAACTCGACCCGCCTTCGGTGGGGAACGCTGGGGGGCTATGCCCCCCAGACCGTTCGGCTGAGCTCACGGCGAAGCCCCCCAATTCAGAGTTTCAGAGTACAGAGTTTCAGAGTCCAGAGTGCATGGGGGCGACCACCACCCGAAAACCGCCGTCCCAGAGCCCGTTGAGCGGGTCGTACCAGAGGCGGACGGCGGCACGGGCGCCCCCGCGACCGCTGAAGAAGGAGCCGCCGCGCAGAACACGGGCCATATCACCAGGGGCTTCCAGGTTCTCGCGCCCGTCTTGTGGGTCATACGGATATTCCTTGAACAAACTGCGCGTCCATTCCCAGACGTTGCCGCTCATATCGGCGCAGCCGTAGGGCGAATCGCCCTGCGGGGAAAACTGCCCCACAGGGGTTGTATCCCCAATGCCCGCTTCTCCTGAGTTGCACAACCCCTCCCGCCATTCGTTCCCCCACGGCCACTCGTTGCCGAATTCGTCGCGGGCGGCCTTCTCCCATTCGGCTTCCGAGGGCAGGGCGAAGCGGTAGCCCTCCGGCAGGTCGACGGCGAAGGTCTCGTTCAGCCACCGGATATACGCCAGCGCATTGTACCAGGAAACATAGACAACAGGATGTTTTTCTTTGTCTTTTGGAAATTCATGTTCGGGCTTGAAGCGAGCAAAATCGGCGTTGGTGACCGGAAAACGGCCTATGTAGTAGTCGTAGTCCAGGTTCAGGGTGTGCTGGGGGCACTCGTTACTCTCTGCCAACACATTATCTTCCGTGCTGCCCATCAAAAACGGGCCTTTGGGCACCCGCACAAAGGGCATGCCGGCAAAGGTCAGGCCGCGGGCGGCTTTGCCTTCTGCCATACCTTTCCCTGTGCCGCGACGCGCCCCGCCTGTGATGCGCGGCGGTTTGGCTTCTTCGCCCGCCGCGGCGGCTTCCCCTGCCGCGGGCTGCGGCAAAGCCGAGAGGTGCACCAAAGCATCCAGCATCTCAGCATTGAAAGCCTCTGTAAAGACCGCATCGCGCAGCACGCGCCGGAAGCGCCAGTCGTCGTATTCACCAAACTGGCGGTTCAGGCGGTCGCGGTCTTCGTCGTCTTCCCAGGCTTCCCGCGCCCAGCGCAGGGCTTCCTGCACGAACTTGAAACGCAGGGCGGGGTCATCCAGCCGCTCGCGCACCCGGTGCACGAAAGCCGCCGGCGCCACCCGCAGCAGCACCTGCCAAGTGTTGAAGTCCTGCCGCGTGAAGCCTTCCTCTTTGCCGCTGCTTTGCAGCATGGCCCAGGCCAGGTTGAGGTCGTTGACAAAGGTCTTCACCTTGCGGGGGTTGAGGGCGGCGCCGGTCACCAGCAGCCGCCAGGTGTCGCCTAAGGCCTCTTCCGCCGCGGGGTAGGCGCGGATGAGGTCTTGCATGGTATCGGGCGTGGCGGGCGGCAGGTGGAAGCGCAACTGGATGATTTTTCCTAGGTAGTCGCGCGCTTCCCCTTCGCTGACCCCGGCCTGGGCATACTGCTTTGCCACCGCCTGCTGCAGCACATCGGCATCGGCGCCGAGGTAGAACACACAGCCCTCTTTATCCAGAAAGAGTTTGACGGCTTCCAGCACCTGAATCATTTTGGAAGGCAGGCAGCGGTCCAAATCGTCAATGAAAACCACCAGCAGGCCGTTTTTGGGGTCAATGCGCCGCGCCAGCGGGTCGCGGTGCACCCAGGCAGCCAGCAGGCGGTCAAAGGCCTCATCAAACAAATCCAAAATGGCGGTTTTCTGCGCCAGCGGGGGCTGCTGCGGGGTGCCGGTGCTGAGTTGCAGCCCGGCGTCGCCCAGTTTGAGGGAAAACCAGCCCAGGACGGTGTTCACCACATCGCGGCGGGGGTAGGTGGGGTCAAAGACTTTGGCCGCGGCTTTGGAAAACCAGTCATCGGCGGCCATTTCCTGCAAAATGCGCCGGATGAGCGCCACCAGCAGGGCGTCTTCGTCGTTGTACTTCCAGGCGTTGAACCACACCGTGCGGCAGGGGCGGAAGACCTTTTCGGGCGTTTCACCCGAGGCGGCAATTTCCATCAGGTCGGGTTTGGAATGGTCGTAGAGCACGGTGGTTTCGTCCAGCAGGCGTTTGATGCGCCGCAGGAGGGTGGTTTTGCCGCTGCCCCACGGCCCGCTGATGCCGATGGTGAGGGGCGTGGGGGTGCGGCGGTCGGCGGCCAGCCGCGCCAGGGTTATGGCGAAATCGTCAAAGTTGAACAGCGCCTCGTCGTCGTTCCTCAACGGCCAGTCGTGCAGGATGTTGGGCGTGACTTTGCGTTTTTTGGTCATGCGGTCTCCCCAAGGCAGGAAAACATGGCCTGGATGACGCGGATGAGCACGGGTTTTTGCAGATGCAGGATGCAGGATGCAAGCCGCATCCCGTATCCCGCACCCCGCGTATCCCGTATCCGATTATCGCGCCAGGGCGCAGGGTTTGCAAGGGCGTTACTCCGCTTCACCCGCCGCCGCGGCTTCCCCAAGCACGGCCTCGGCCAGCGCGGCGCACACTTCGCTGGCCTTGCCCTGCAGGAAGATGTCGGTCACGGTGGCGGTGTAGTTGGAAGGGGCAATGTTGACCTCAATAATCGTCGCGCCGTGCTCTTTCGCCACGGTGGGCAGCATTGCCGCGGGGTAAATTTCGCCCGTGGTGCCCACCACCAGCCAGACGTCGGCGCGGCGGGTTTCTTCCCACGCAGCCTGCTGCGCCGCCGCGGGGATGGCTTCCCCAAAGAAAACGAAATCGGGCTTCAGCAGGCCGCCGCAGCGGGGGCATTTCGGGGGCAGTTCCCGCAGCAGGTCGGGGCGGGCTTCCAGCCGGTGGCCGCAGGCGGTGCAGGTCAGCCAGCGGCTGGTGCCGTGGTATTCGATCACCCGGCGGCTGCCGGCTTCCTGGTGCAGGTTGTCGATGTTTTGGGTAATCACGCCGTGCAGGAAACCGGCGGCTTCCAGGCGGGCGCAGGCCTGGTGCGCCGGGTTGGGCTGCGCCTGGCCGAAGAAGTCGTAGAAGATTTCCTTGATGACCGCCCACGATTCGGCAGGGTGGGCAAAGAAGTAGTTCAGGTCAAGCACGGTGGGGTCGTAGCGGCTCCACAGGCCGTTGGGGCCGCGGAAGGGAGGAATGCCGCTTTCCACCGAGATGCCCGCGCCGGTAAAGGCCACTGCCCGCCGGGCGCGGCGGAGGGTTTCGGCGGCGTGGAGGAGAAGTTCGGGGTTTGTGGACATGGCAGGTTGTGAATTATGAATGGCGAGTTATGAATTGCGATTGGCGAGGCAGGGAGTTAGGGCGTTAGGGGGTTAGGAAGAGTAGGAAGAACCGCCAGGCACCTCGGGGCCCCACTACCCCAATACCCTAATACCCTAATTCCCCAACAACCAACCAATTGACCAAGTAACCAACCAACCCCTCACCCACCCTCCCCATGATTCTCCCTCACATACGCCCGCAGGTAGCGCCCGGTGTACGAGGCTTCCACCTGACAGATTTGCTCAGGCGTGCCCTCGGCAACGATTTCGCCGCCGCGGTCGCCGCCTTCGGGGCCGAGGTCAATGATCCAGTCGGCGACTTTGATGAGGTCAAGGTTGTGCTCAATCACCACCACCGTGTTGCCCGCTTCCACCAAGCGCTGAAGCACCTCAATCAGTTTGTGCACATCCGCAGCGTGCAGGCCTACGGTGGGCTCGTCCAGCACGTAGAGGGTGTGCCCCGTGGGGCGCTTGGAAAGTTCCCGCGCCAGTTTGACGCGCTGGGCTTCGCCGCCAGAAAGGGTGGGCGCAGGCTGGCCGATGCGGATGTAGCCCAGGCCCACGTCGGCCAAAGTCTGCAACTTGCGCATCATCGCAGGGAAGGCGGCAAACACCTCCATCGCCTGCTCCACGGTCATATCCAGCACGTCGGCGATGCTGTAGCCCTTGAAGCGCACCTGCAGGGTTTCACGGTTGAAGCGCGCCCCGTGGCACACTTCGCACGGCACATACACATCGGGCAGGAATTGCATTTCAATGCGCAGTTGCCCCTGCCCCTGACACGCCTCGCACCGCCCGCCCTTGACGTTGAACGAAAACCGCCCGGGCTTGTAGCCGCGGATTTTGCTTTCCGGCAGTTGGGCAAAAAGTTGGCGGATGTGGTCAAACAGGCCGGTGTAGGTGCCGGGGTTGGAACGCGGCGTGCGCCCGATGGGCGATTGGTCAATGTTGATGACTTTGTCCAGATGCTCTAAGCCCACGATGCGGTCGTGCTTGCCGGGGTGGGTGCGGGCTTTGTTAAGATGGCGGGCGAGGGATTTGTAGAGCACTTCCACCACTAAGGAAGACTTACCCGAGCCGGAAACGCCGGTGACGAGCACCAGTTTGCCCAGGGGGATGCGCACGGTGATATTTTTGAGGTTGTTTTCCCGCGCTCCCACGATGGTGAGGAAGTCGCCCGTGCCCGCGCGGCGCTTTTCGGGCAGGGGCACCTGCAGCCGGCCCGAAAGGTACGCGCCGGTGAGGGAATTGGGGTTGGCGATGACCTCCTCCACCGTGCCCTCGGCGACCACCTGCCCGCCGTGTTCGCCCGCGCCGGGGCCGAGATCCACCACCCAATCGGCGGCGCGGATGGTTTCGGGGTCGTGCTCCACCACCAGCACGGTGTTGCCGAGGTCGCGCAAGCCCTTCAGGGTGCGCAGCAGGCGGTCGGTGTCGCGCGGGTGCAAGCCGATGGAAGGCTCGTCCAGCACGTAGAGCACGCCGGTCAGCCGCGAGCCGATTTGCGTGGCTAAGCGGATGCGCTGCGCCTCGCCGCCGGAAAGGGTGTTTGCGGCGCGGTCAAGGGTGAGGTATTCCAGCCCAACGTCCACCATGAAGCCTAAGCGGGCTTCCAGTTCGCGGAGGATGCGGCGGGCGATGGCGTATTGGCGGGGGGTGAGGGGTGTGGATCTCTCCCCACCCCCTGCCCCCCTCCCCTCCCTTACTAAGGGAGGGGAGGGGGAAGCCGCCGCAGGTGGCGGGGGAGGGGTGAGATCCAGCGCACGGGCAATTTTCGCTTTGGCTTCTTCAAAGCGCTCCATGACCTCGCTGTTGGGCAGGCGAAGCACTCGCAAGCCGTAGCCTTCCAGCACGGCGTCACGCTCGGCGTCGTAGGCTTTGCCTTCTTCGGTAAAATGCGGCTCACCGTCAACTTCAATGACCAACTTCGCTTTGGGGATGTAAAAATCCACAATGTAGTGGTCAATCGGGCGCTGGCGCAAAACGCGCTGGGGAAGTTCGCGCAGATAAGCCCATAACTTCTTCTCGGCGGGTGTCATGTGAGCGCGCAGTTCGCGGGCGCGTTCGGTCAGTTTAGGGTTGTAGGGCAAATGAAAGCCAGTGGTTACAAGACCGCGCTCTTGGGCAATGTGCTTGAGGTCGGGGGGAATCTCTTTCCACCCCCCAGCCGCCTCCTTTTCTTTGCCAAGGGGAGGTTGAGCCTCGCGAAGAGAGGATCTCTCCCCACCCCCTGCCCCCCTCCCCTCCCTTACTAAGGGAGGGGAGGGGGGAGCCGCCGTAGGCGGCGGGGGAGGGGTGAGATCACCCTCCAGCCACTTCACCCATTGTAGTGTCCTACTCACCGCCCACGACGTCACCTCCACGATGTTCACGCCCGCGACGGTGACGGCAAGGGCTTCGGGGCGCAGGCGCGCGCCGTGGCACGCGAGGCAGGGCTTTTTGCTCATGAAACTTTCAATGCGCGCCCGCATGTGCTCCGAAGTGGTTTCCCGGTAGCGGCGTTCCAGGTTGTTGACCACGCCCTCGAACGCGGTGTACCAGCGCGCCTGACTGCGCCGCCCCCGGTACTGCACTGCCACTTTCTTCCCTTTCGTGCCGTAGAGGATGATGTCCAAATGCTCCTTGGGCAGATCCTTGACCGGCTTGTGCAGGTCAATGCTGTAGGCTTTGGCCACCGAAACCAGCGTCTGCCAGTAATAACCGCTGCGCTCGGCGTGGGGCGTCCACTCTTTGGCGGCAATCGCACCCTCAGCGAGGGAAAGCGACGGGTCGGGAATGAGCAATTCGGTGTCAATTTTTTGGGTGAAACCCAAGCCCTGACACACCGGGCACGCGCCGTAGGGCGTGTTGAAGGAAAACAGCCGCGGCTCCAACTCCGGCACGCTGACGCCGTGCTCCGGGCAGGCTAAATGCTCCGAAAAGAACAAATCCTCGCCTTCGTCGCCCTCGGCGTCGCGGGAAGGCAGGCGGTGGACGGTGAGGTAGCCGTCGCCGAACTTGAGCGCGGTTTCCACCGAATCGGTCAGGCGGGCGAGAAAATCGGCTTCCTCTTGCGGGTCGGCGGGCGTGCGGATGACCAGGCGGTCTACCACAGCCTCAATGGTGTGCTGTTTGTAGCGATCAAGGCTGATTTCGTCGGTTTCCAGGTCGTAAACCACGCCGTCCACGCGGGCGCGGGTAAAGCCCGACTTGCGGATTTCTTCCAGCACGTTCTGGTGGGTGCCTTTGCGGCCGCGCACCACCGGCGCGAGGATGAGCACGCGGCTGCCTTCGGGCAGGCGGCGGATGGCGTCCACGATTTCCTGCGCCGACTGGCGGGTGACTTCCCGCCCGCAGATGGGGCAGTGGGGTGTGCCTGCGCGGGCAAACAGCAGGCGCAGGTAGTCGTAAATTTCGGTCACGGTGCCCACGGTGGAGCGGGGGTTGTGGGAAGCGCCCTTCTGGTCAATGGAAACCGCAGGCGAAAGCCCCTCAATGGCGTCCACATCGGGCTTGTCCATCCGCCCCAAAAACTGGCGGGCGTAGGCGGAAAGGGATTCTACATAGCGGCGCTGGCCTTCCGCGAAGATGGTGTCGAAGGCCAGCGACGACTTGCCGGAACCCGACAGACCGGTGATGACCACCAGTTTTTCGCGGGGCATTTCGACGGTGAGGTTTTTCAGGTTGTGGACGCGGGCGCCGATGACTTTGAGGGTTTTCATAGGGAAGTCGCGTAGTTGGGGAAGTCGTTTAGTCGTTTAGTCAGCAAGTTTGTCAACAAAACCCACCACGGTTTCCAAAACCTGCCGGTGCAGGGTGAGGGTGCCGGCGAGGTCGGCGGGATTTTCCAGGCTGTGGTCGCCCCGGGGCAGCAGCAGGCCGCGGGCGTTGGGGTTGGCTTCCACGGCCTGCCAGCCTTCGGGGTGGTGGGCCGGGTCGGCTTCGCTGGCGACGAACAGGGCGGGACGGTCGGCGTAGCGGGCAGCCTTTTGCACCGCGGGGAAGGCCAGCAGCGGCGTGAACCAGATGGAAGCCGCCATGTCGGCCAGGCCGCCCATGCCCCACAGCGCCCCCATGGTCAGCGTGCCGATGGATTTGCCCACCAGCACGACCTGCTTCACGCCGGCCCGCCGACGCACGGCCTGCAGCGCGGCTTCGGCATCGGCCAGCAGCCATTGCAGGCGGGTCTGCGGCTCGGCTTCCTGGAAATCGGAGCGGCTGTAATCCACCCACGCGGCCGCAACGGCCACGCCGCGCTGGGTGAGCGCCTGCGCGGTGTAGTAGAGCAGGGGCTTGTCGGGGGTGTAGCGCAGGCCGGGCAAAATCAGCGCCGCGATGGGCTTGCGCACCGCGGGCGCGGGGATCCGCCAGCGGAGGGGGAAGGTTTCTCCCTGCCAGCCGGTGATGGTTTCGGTGGCAAAATCAAGGTTGCTCATGGGAGCCTCCTGGTGTTCGAGGTAGACGGCACTTCCCGATGATAACACAAACGGGAGGTTGGTGGGATGGAGGGACGGCTGGAGATTTTTGAAGAAGGCTTGACAAACGGCGCTTTGTGTTGTACTATACTTTGTAGTGCAGAGAACTTTGCAATATTTGTGAGGAGGTGTGCAATGACAACAATTCAATCTGAAGAAGCCCAGGAAGCCCTGCGGATGGTGCGCGAAACACAACGGCAGATGCGCCGCATGATTGCCGCAGGTGGTGCGGCATACTATCTTTGGTTGTGGGGGGCTATCTGGATGCTGGGGTTCGGCGTGGAATATTTTCTGGGCGCTGGAAGCCCTACGGTGGGATGGGTATGGACAGGTCTGGATACGCTGGGCTTTGTGCTTTCCATGGCCATCGGCTGGCATTTCGCCCGACGGCTGCGCTCGCCGCGTGGCACCAGCATGGGGCTTTTCTGGGCAGCCTGGTTGGTATATGGGGCGCTCATCATCTATTTTGCGCAACCGCAAGATGCCAATCGCCTGACCCTGCTAATTGCTTTGTTTGTCATGCTGGCTTATGTGATCACCGGCGTGCTATACCGTAGTAGATTCTTTGTAAGTCTGGGCATTGCCCTCACGGTGTTGACCCTTGTGGGGTTTGTGTTTTTCCCTGGAGCGTTTAGCCTGTGGATGGCCGTGGTGGGCGGTGGTGGCCTGATACTGGCGGGGGTGTATATCTGGTGGGCGTGGAGGTGACCCATGGCGCGGCTCAACGAACTCATTCATCAGCCGGTGCGGCTGCGCATTATGGCGGCGCTCAATACGCTGGAAGCCGATGAGCGCGTAGATTTCGGCACCCTGCGTGATTTGCTGGGCGTCACCGATGGAAATTTGGCAACTCATCTCCGCAAGTTGGAAGACGCGGGCTACGTGCAGGTAGAAAAAACTTTTGTGGGGCGCCGCCCGCGCACTTATATCGGCATAACCCCGGCCGGCAAACTGGCGTTTGAGGAGCACGTTCAGGCTTTGCAGGAGATTTTGAAAACGTGACTTCTCGAGTGGATTGTTCTCTTCAGTCGAACAAAAAATCCTGCACCCTCATCGGTGCAGGATTTTTTGAATGGCTGGAATTCAGCAGGGGGTTAGGGAATATCGTAGGAGTCGAGGATGTTGTTGAAGAGGTCGAGGTACATATCGTAAGTGTCGTCGGTTGCAACCATTGAGAGCAGCAGGAAACTCGTGCCGCGGGTCTCGAAGAAGGTGGTGCCCGTGGTGCCTTGCGCTTTGGAATGCCAGGTCAGACGTTCGCTGCCGTCGGGTTGCACCTGGTCGTCGGTGATTTTCAGGTCCTTGGCATACACCTCGCGCAGGATGTTGAGGGTGATCTTCCCGGCCTCAGTCTTGGAATAGGTGGTGCCGTCGTCGTACACAATGCTTTCAATGTAGGCTTTGTTGTCGGGCGACTGGAACTCTTCCAGCACGATGTCTTTATCCTGCTGGTAGAGGTAATACCATGCCATCGGCACCTGCATGGTGAAAAGGTTATTGGGCGCAGTGTATGTCCAATAGTCGTTGTAGAGAGGCTGAGCGGTGATGCTGTCGGTATCGTAGCGCAAGTCCTTCGTCAGGGCCTTGAAGTAGGCAGCAGCCGTTTTTGCCTTCGCTTTGGGCTGAAGGAGGTCGATAATGATGACCACGGGCCCATCCTGGTAATAACCTGCGGTCGATACGCAGGTTTGGCCGTTGCAGGTGTATTCCTTGATGACTTTGGCCGCGCCATCGATGTTGGTGCGATCCAAAAGGCGATAGCCGTCTTTGTCTTCGTAGGCTTGCTCGTATGCATCGACCAGCCGTTTGAAGGAGGCGGCGTCGAGGGTGGTGCCTGTGTTGATCGCAACGATGACCAAGTCAGAGACTTTGTCATCCCTGGCAGGGACAAAGTCGGTGAAAGCATCCCCTTCGTTGTCGACACGCCAACCCTTAGGAGGGTGGAGTTGGAAGAGGCCGTTAGGATGGACGTAGAGGGTATTGGAGAGGGGGATAGTATTTGGTTTGGTGGCTGTGGGCTTGGGCCGAGGGGTGGGGGGAGAGGTAGGGGGCAGAGGGGTAGGCGTTGCCGGCGGCTGGGTGGGTACAGGCGTTGCTGTGGGGGGCACCGGCGTGGGCGTGGGTTGGGTGCCAAAAGAGAACGAGCAGGCCAGTGAAACCAGAGCGAGTACCAATCCAGCGAGTAGGTAGCGCTTGTAGTGCATAAAACTCCTCCTACTTGTCTTGTGGGGAAAGCAAAGACGGGACAGGTTGGCTTGTTGCCAGGTGTCACATGGTAATATCGGCCCCCGTTCCTGGTTGAGGATGTGTCTCCGGCTGGGCCTTTTGCTTTGGTAAGGAGAAGCGGCTTTGCCGGTGGACCAGTGAAAAACCCGGCGCATTTGAGTAATGTCAATCTTATTATACAGGCTTTTGTGTCCCCATGCGGTGATGAGCCAGGGAAGCCTCCCCTCTCAGCGGAACCCGGCGAGAGGGGAGGCGTGCCAAAATCAAGAGCATTCGCTGTGCCCGCAGACATAGCAGCGGGCGCAGCCTTCCGTGTAAACAACCGCTGCCGCACCGCATTCAGGGCAGATGTCGCCCACCTGGGTGATGTCCAGTTTTTCGTCTTCCGTGGGATGTTGGGGGGCGGCGGCGAAGGCTTCCACCTTGGGGGCAGCATGTTCTGCTTCGTCATTCAGCGGGAGCAGCGAGGGCAGGTTGAGCGAGAACGTGTGCCGTTCTTCTTCCTCCGGTGTGTCTTCTGCAGAGGGGGCGGCTTCCAGATAGCGTTTGAGCGCCTGGGCAATGCCGTCGGGCAGCGAGCGAACGCGGTTGGGGCCGAAGCCTGCCGAGCGCCCGCCGCCGATACCACTCAACTGCCGCCACACTTCGCGCAGGCGTTCCCGCGGCTCGACGGTAGAAGTCAGCCGCAAAATGTAGGAAATCAGCCGCCCAATGGCCTCGGAAATGGCTGCGGTTTCCGAGCCTGCCTTGGCGGTGTTGATGAAGACCTCGAAGGGCTGGTTGCCGCCGTTTTCGTTGATGGTCACAAAGGCTCGCCCCACCGGCGTTTCGATGCGGTAGGTGCGTCCCCGCAGCACCGAGGGGCGCGGTTTCTTGGGCTCGTTCCACAGGCGGGGTTGCGCGGGCTGGTCTTCCCCGCCCGGCATTCCCAGCGGCACATCTTTGCCTTTGGCTTTCGCGGTGGCTTTGGTTTCCAGCACCACCTTCTCGCGGGAGCCGGTGACGTACACCGTCAGGCCCTTGATGCCCAGTTTCCAGGCCAGTTTGTAGGCTTTGGCGACGTCGTCGGGGGTGGCGTGGGCGGGGAAATTGACCGTGTTGTGGTTTCCCAGACCATTGGCAACAAAGGCATGAGAGCCGGGAACGGTCAGGTCAAAAACCTCGGCAAAGCCCGTCTCAATTTTTTCCACAGGAACGTAGAGATTGTGCGGGTTGTCGTGGGCAAAGAAAGCCTCGGCCAGGGGGTGGCTTGCGCCCTGGCTGCGCAGGGTTTCGTAAACGCGGCGGGCATCGGCGCGGGTGAGGCGATGGCCGGCGCGCAGGTTGACGCGCACCCGCTGGTAGGTGCGCGCTTCCTCCGCTTGCTCCACGGCAAAGCCGCGGCGCAGGGAAGCCCCCGCCGCCTGCATTGCCCGCAGCGCCTCGGTGACCCTTTCGGGGAGCAGGCGGCTGTAGTTGCGCCGTTGGTGCAGGCGGCCAATGTTGCGGCGGGCAATCCGCTCGTTTTTCCACGTTTCTACGAAGCCAATAGCGGCTGCCAAGTGCTCTAACTCGTTCCCCTGGACGGTGAGGTTCCAGGCGCGTTCGGCTGTCTGGCGCACCGTCGCTACGACGTCCATATTGAGCAGCAGCACTTGCAATTGCTGGATGAGGCGTTGACTGGCCAGGGTGATGCCGAAAGTGCGGCCGTTTTCGGTCATGTAGGCGTCCAGGAATAATCCTTTGAGGAAAGCGGCGACCTCTTCCTCGGCGGCTTGCAAAATGCAGGTGGGAATGATTTTGTGTGCCGCCCCTGGTTGTAGCCCCAAGTCGTTGACCAGCCAGTGGCGCAGAGGGCGGGAGTGAAGGAGAAGATAATGGACACCGTTGCGGTGGTCGGTGGCGATGTGCCCGGAAAGCCCAAAGAGGCGTTGTGCAATGGCCTGGAGGTGCTCCAGCAGGCGGCGATCGCGGTTGGTGATGTTGAGGGTGTTGGGCATGATAGCGCCTTCGGATGTGACGGCGCCCAAGAAGAAGGCCAAATCGGTGCTCATGTGTTGAGGGAAGGTGAGCCGCGTGCTGCTGGTGCGGAATGTGCCGCTGAAAGGCGGCAGAGGCGCACCTGCAGGCCCAAATTGCCGTTGCCCGACGTAGACTACCGCCAAATCACCTGGCCGAATTTCGTCGAGGCGGCGGAAGGTAATTTCTCCGCTGTCGTCCAAAACCTGGATACGGTGATTGGGCGTGCCCTCGACGGTAAGGCCATAACGTAGGGTGATCCGACGGGTTTCTTTCATCCCGCCGTAGTAGAAGGCCGTTGCCGTTTCAGTGTGTTGTGGGCTGATAATGGGTTCCGATAAGGGGGCAAACTGGTCAGGAAGCCGCAAGTTGTCGAACTCGGCGATGGGTTTGAGGCCGTGAGCGGTGAGCACGAGGGTGTCGCCCGTGACGCACTTCGAGATACTGTTATCTACGAATACTTGCAGGGCGGCCTGGGTGTAAACGTGTTCCTCGGCGGTGATGTCGGAAGCCACCACGAAGGTGTGTTTGATGTGCTCTGGCACTTCGGGGATGTGCTGGCAGGTGCCCTGTTCCAGCACTTGCTCGATGATGTGGTTGCGGGTTTCTTCGTCCAGCCCGGCGTCTTCCAGGGCTTTCATGAAAAGCGGGCTGGTGTAGGTGAGTTGCAGATCCTGGCCGTTGTCGTTGACATGGCGGATGTAGGCGAGGGCGAACACCGGTTCGCAGCCGTAGCCTTCCACGCCCGAGACGGTGGAAACCGTGCCCGTGGGAGCGATGGTGGTCTGCGCCGCGTTGCGGATGCCGTGCTGGCGGATGCCTTCTACGATGGCGTCCCAATCTAAGGGCGGGCGCCCCCAATCGGTTTTGGGGCCGCCGCCGAGCCAGTCGGGCCATTGGGGCGGCTGCCATTTCAGGTTTTCGGGGTCGTAAATGCTCCCCTTGATGGCCGGGAAGGGGCCGCGTTCTTTGGCCAGTTCGATGCTGGTGCGCATGGCATGGTAGCGCACGAATTCCATCACCTGGGCGGCGAATTCCTGGCCTTCCGGCGAGCCGTAGCGCACGCCGTTGACGTACATCAGGTCGGCCAGGCCCATGATGCCCAGGCCAATGCGGCGGGCGCGGTGGGCGGCTTCTTTCAATTGGGGCACCGCCGGCACGTAGGCGTTGGCTTCCACCACGTCGTCAAGGAAGCGCACGGCGCGCTCGGTGGTTTCCTGCAATTTGGCCCAATCGACCTTGCCGTCTTCGGTGACGTGCTGGGCGAGGTTGATGGAGCCCAGGCAGCAGTTTTCGTAAGGGCCAAGCCATTGTTCGCCGCAGGGATTGGTGGCTTCCAGCGGGTAGAGATGGGGCACCGGGTTGGAGCGGTTGGCAGCATCGAGGAAAAGGACGCCCGGCTCGCCGTTGTGGTGGGCTTGTTTGACGATTTTCTCGAACAGGTCGCGGGCGCGCACCTTGCGGTAGGTTTTGATGGGAATGCCCGCGGCTTCGGCCTGGTCGATGGTGCCGTCGAACTCGCTGTAACGCGGGTCGAGCACGTCGGGGAAGCGTAGTTCCCATTCTTCGTCGTTTTCCACCGCGCGCATGAAGGCGTCGGTGATGCCCACGGAAATGTTGAAATTAGTGATGGCGTTTTCGTCGGTTTTGCAGGTGATGAAATCTTCGATGTCGGGGTGGTCGATGCGCAGCACGGCCATATTTGCCCCCCGGCGGCTGCCGCCTTGCGCGATTTCCCCAAAGGCCTGGTCGTAAACCCGCAGGAAGCCCACCGGCCCGGTGGCCTGCCCGGCCGAAGATTTGACCAACGCGCCCTTGGGGCGCAGGCGGGAGAAGGAAAAGCCGTTCCCCCCGCCGGTTTGCTGGATGAGCGCCGCATTCCGCAGGCTCATGAAGATGCCGGAATCCTTCCGCCCCATGTCGTCGGAAATCGGCAGCACGAAGCAGGCAGCCAGTTGGCCTAAAGGCGTGCCTGCGCCCGTCCAGGTCGGCGAGTTGGGAATGTAGCGGAGGGCGATGAGCAGGCGATAGAAATCTTTGGCGCGGTTCAAAATGGCCTTGTCGGAAGCCCCCCAGGTCGCTTCGGCTTTGGCGACGTGGTAGGCCACCCGCCAGAAGGTTTCCTCGGGGGTTTCCACGGGGTTGCCGTCAGGGCCTTTGCGGACGTAGCGGCGCACGAAGACCTGATAGGCGTTTTCGGTCAGGTTGACTTTGGGAAGCCCTTTGGGGAGCGGTGGGGTGGGCAGCAGGCCCTTGGATGGGGGAAGTGAACTGGCCATGGGCATCCTCCTGAACGGAATTTCGGGCGGGGGGAAGGCGCAAGAAGCCCCCCCCGCAGCGGCAGAGCCGCTCGGTTGATCGCGTTTGTGGGTTGGCAGCGGCGAAAGTGGGGAAGCCGGAGGTTGATGAACGCCCCTCTGCCGTGGCTTCCCTGCCGTGGTCAGCCGCCTTCTAACAGGCGGTCGATTTCACTGCGGATGGCTCGCAAGTCGTCCAGCCCTAAATAGACGATGGCATAGCGGATATAGGCAATCTGGTCGAGTTGTTTGAGCCCTTCGATGACCATATCGCCCACCACGCGCGAAGACACTTCGGCCTTGCCCAGCCCCTGGAGTTTCGATTCCACTTCGCCGACCAGGCGCTCGATGCTTTCGGCGGGCACGGGGCGTTTGGCGCAGGCAATGCGAATGCCGCGAATCAGTTTTTCGCGGTTGAATTCCTCCCGGGTGCCGTCTTGTTTCACGATGAGCGGGGTCGCCAGCAGGGGGCGCTCGTAAGTGCTGAAGCGGCGCCCGCATGCCAGGCACTGCCGCCGACGGCGGATGCCGCCCTGGCGGTCGTGGATAGTGTCGACGACCCGACTTTGCTCATGACCACAAAAAGGACACCGCATTTCATCACCATATATTGGGCTTGCGCGGGTTGCTGCCCCCGTATCTTGGGGCTGACATTTTAGCACAACTTGCAGGGGGGCACAAGGGTTTTCGGGCAGGCCGGGAAAATTTTAAGGTTTCCCCCGAAATAGGGCGGGGCGGCGGGAAGGCCGCCCCGAGAGGTGGCGTCGGTGCAAGGGGTCACTTCCCCAACCGGGCGCGCTCTTCTTCCACGATGCTTTCGTCGAGGCGCTTGAAAAGGGGCCTGGGCTTGGCGAAGGGGCGGCCAGGTTCGAGGCGCTCGGCTTCCCACTTGCCGCTGGCGTCGGCGGGGTCGTAGCGCAGGGCGGTGTGCTCGCCGAGGTCGTCGGTGAGGGTTTCCACCTTCTGCTGGCCGAAAAGCGGCTTCGTATAGCCGAGGGCGGCGTGGAGTTGCTCGCTGGTGTGCGGCAGGAAGGGCGCAAAGAGCACCTTGAGCGCGTTGACCACCTGCAGCGCGGTGTACATGGTGGTCGCGGCGGCTTGTTTGTCGGTCTTGATTTCCAGCCACGGCGAGGTGCGTTCCAGGTATTTGTTGGCTTCCGAGGCGGCCTGCATGGCTTCGCTCAGCGCGGCGCGCAATTGCACCTTCTCGATGCGCTCGCCCACCTTCTGGAACGCGGCTTCCACCACGGCCAGGATTTCTCTATCCACCGGGCGGAGTTCGCCGGGCTGCGGCACGCGGCCTTCCCAATGCTTGTGGGTGAACGAGAGCACCCGGTGCACCAGGTTGCCCCACGTGGCGACCAGTTCGCCGTTGTTGCGGTGCAGGAAGTCTTCCCAATCCCACATGGTGTCGCGGCTTTCGGGCATGTTCACGGTGAGGTAATAGCGCAGCGGGTCGGGGTCGTAGCGGCTGAGGAAATCCAGCCCCCAGACAGCCCAGTTGCGGCTGCCCGAAATCTTGCGGTTTTCCAGGTTCATGAATTCGTTGGCCGGCACATCGTAGGGCAGCACCAGTTCTTTGCCCTGGCCCGCTTCTTCGCCGAGGAAGATGCGGGCGAACGCGTCGCCCGAGCCGATGAGTTGGCCGGGCCAGATGACCGCGTGGAAGGGGATGTTGTCTTTGCCGATGAAGTAGTAGGATTTGGTTTCGGGGTTGAACCACCAGTTTTGCCACGCGTCGGGCTGGCCGGTGATCATGCTCCATTCCACCGGCGCGGAGAGGTAGCCGATGACGGCCTCGAACCACACGTAGAGGCTCTTGTGCTCCCAGCCTTCCAGCGGCACGGGAATGCCCCACGCGAGGTCGCGGGTGATGGGGCGGCCATGCAGCCCCTCGGCGAGGATCTGCCCTAACGACTGCCGCACCACATTGGGGCGCCAGTAGTCCTTGCGCTTTTCCAGGAAGGCGACAATGGCATCTTGCAGTTTGCCCAGGTCAAGGTAAAAGTGCTCG
This sequence comes from Chloroflexota bacterium, assembly GCA_011322445.1. Taxonomy (NCBI): domain Bacteria; kingdom Bacillati; phylum Chloroflexota; species Chloroflexota bacterium. Next base: position 33,793 of record DRMV01000036.1, read on the forward strand.
GTTTCCCGCAGTTCGGGGGTCGAGCCGTCGATTTTGGAGCGCGGGTTGATGAGTTTGGTGGCATCGAGCAGGTTGCCGCACTGGTCGCACTGGTCGCCGCGGGCGTTTTCGTAGCCGCAAATGTAGCACGTGCCTTCCACGTAGCGGTCGGGCAGAAAGCGCCCTAAAGTGGGCGAATACCACTGCTTGCTTTTCTCGGTGTAGAGATAGCCGTTTTCCTTGAGCGCCAGAAAGATGCTCTGGGAAACCTTGAAGTGGTTGGCGGTGTGGGTGGTGGTGAAAAGGTCGTAGGCCAGCCCGGCCTTCTGGAAGAGTTCCAGGAAGCGGGCGTGGTAGCGCTTGTAGACCTCTTCGGGGGTGGTGCCTTCTTCGTCCGCGCGCACGGTGATGGGCGTGCCGTGCGCGTCGGAGCCGGAAACCATGAGCACATGGTTCCCCTTCAGGCGGTGGTAGCGGGTGAAGATGTCGGCGGGCAGGTAAGCGCCGGTCAGGTTGCCCACATGGATGTCGGCGTTGGCGTAAGGCCAGGCGACGCCAACTAAGATGTATTCGCTCATAATGGCCTCCGAGGGTAGTCAGATGGTCAGGGAGTCAGGTAGTCGGGTGGTCAGGGAGTCAGGGAGTCAGGTAGTTGGGGGAAAACGGAACAGGCCGGCGCGGAGGCCGACCTGTGGGGAAGCCGTCGGGGGGATGCGCGACCGCCCAGGCCCAGCGGTCACGCCGGCCTGTGAGGGCGCATCATCATGATGCCGAGGGAAGAACAGACCATCGGGTTCATGGCGATGCAATTTTACCACGATGTTGGGGTGAGGAGATGCTATAATGGGCCATCTTTTGCGCGCGGGAGGCGTTCCTGGCTGGGGGAAGGGAAGCCGCCGCGTGCGCTTGGGCTGCTTTTCCAGAGGAAGGCCGCTGGCCGGGGGGCTTTGGAAAATCGGCTTTCCTTTGGAGGTTGCCATGACTGTTCGGAAAATCGTGTTGCCCCTGATTTTGCTCTTGCTCGCTGCCTGCGCTCCCGCGCGCCCTACCCCTGCGCCGCCCGTGCCTTCTTCAATGCCTGCGCCGACCATGGCCGCGGCAACGGCCATGCCCACCCAGGCGCCCGCACCCACCGCGACGGCGGTGGCAACGGTGGTGCAGGTTTCGCCCACGGTGTCGGCTGTGGCAACGGCCACCCCCAATCCTTTGCCGCAAACCCAAACGCTGCAAAACGCCGAAATCGGCTATCGCATGACCTACGCCCCGCAGATGTTCACCCCCGAGATGCCGGGCATTCTGCCCCACGAGGTCAGCGGCCTGCGCCTGACGGCCCCTTTGGGTGAGACGCTGGAAAGCGCCTACCTGCTGGTCACGCTGGAACCCACCACCAACTGGCATCAGTGCCTGGATACCCCGCCCCAGGCCGAAGTCGGCACGCTGGAAAGCACCCCTTTGGGCGACCGGCGCGTCAACGGTGAAGGGTATCGCGGCTACGACGTCGTGCTGCCCGTTTTCGTGGATAGCACCTTTTTCGACCGCCAGTTCCGGGCCTATCACATGCAGACCAGCCGCTGCGTGACGGTGCACCTGCTCTTGCACGCCGAGCGCCCTGCCGACCAGGTCAGCGACCAGGACAAGCAGGCGGCCTGGGCGCGCCTGATGCAGGTCTTTGCCAGCATGACCTGGACGGAGTGAGGGGGCAAGCCAATGTTGTAGAAGCGATGCTTCGCCCTCACCCTGCTTTGGCTCGCTGCGCTCGCCGTTTCTCCCCTCTCCCACCGGGAGAGGGGAGAAAGCCGCACCCCTGAGCGAAGTCGAAGGGGGCGGCTTGAGGGGTGAGGGCGTTTCTGCAAGCGGCGGGCATTGCTGCAGTTTTTGCGTGCTTCCGGAGTGAGGCTTACGGCTTGGCGACGCGCTCGCGGATCATCGCCCAGAGGGCTTCGTTGAGGGGGGCAGGCGTGCCGACTTCCCGGCCGCGGCGGGCCACCGCGCCGCAGATGGCGTCGATTTCGGTGGGCGCGCCGCGGCGCAGGTCCTGGAGCATGGAAGAGAGGTTGGGGGCGGTGCGGCGGGCGATGTCTTCCACCGCGGCGGCGGCATCGTCGTAGGGCAGGGTAATGCCCTGCGCGGCGGCGACAGCGGCGACTTCCTGCGCCGCGCGCCGCATGAACAGCCGCGCCGCGGGGTCTTCCAGCAGGCCGCCGTTGGGCACGCCCAGCAGCGCGGTCAGGGGGTTGAGGCCCGCGTTGATGGCGAGTTTTCCCCAGATCACGCCGCGCACGTCGGCGCGGGTTTCCACCTCAAAGCCCCCCGCGGCCAGCGCCTGCTGCAAGGGGGCCAGGCGGGGGTGTTCGCCCAGGGTCACGATGGGGTTGCCGCTGACGCGCACGACCCCCGGCGCTACCACGGTCGCGCCCACGATGGTTACGCCTGCCGCCACGCGCTCGTGCCCCAGCGCCTCGGCCAGCACTTCGTCGTTGCCGAGGCCGTTTTGCAGGGTCAGCGCCAGGCCGTCGGCGGCAAGGGTTTGCTGCAACCAGCGGGCCACGCGGGGCGTCTGCCACGATTTGACGAGCACGATGGCATAGCGGGCGGGCGCGGCTTCTTCAGGGGAAGCCGCCACCGCGACCGGATGGGCTTCTTCGCGGCCGTCCGGCCACCGGATGCGCGCCCCGCGTGCGGCCAATGCTTCCAGGGCTTCCGGCCAGGTGCCCAGCACGGTGACGGGGTAGCCCGCGGCGCTCAGCCGTGCGGCAAACAGGGTGCCCAGCGCGCCGGTGCCGTAAATATGGATGGAAGGCTTTGAGATCGTCATGGCTTTCCAGAAAAGGAAAACCGCAGATTTCACAGATTAGCGCAGATTTGTTCTGCGAAATCTGCGGAATCTGCGGTTAATTCTCCGCCAACATCTTCTCCAGCATTTCCCATTCTTCTTCTTTCATTTCCACCGTGTGCTCGGCAGCGGGGAAGCGGCGGGCGAGGACGTCGTCGTTGTAGGCGCGCAGGGCTTCGGCAATCACGGCGTGCAGGTGGGCGTATTGCTTCACGAAACGCGGCGTGAAGCGATCAAACAGGCCGAGGACGTCGTGGAAGACCAGCACCTGCCCGTCGCAGCCCACGCCCGCGCCGATGCCGATGGTGGGCACTTCCAGCTTGCGGGAAATCAACTCGGCCAGCCGCCCGGGGACGGATTCCAGCACGATGGAGAACACCCCGGCTTCTTGCAGCGCGAGGGCGTCTTCCACCAGGCGTTTGGCCGCGGCCGCGGTTTTGCCCTGCGCCCGAAAGCCGCCCAACTGGTGCACGCTTTGGGGCGTCAGGCCAATGTGCCCCATCACCGGAATGCCCGCGCTCACGATGGCGCGGATGGCATCCAGCCGCTCGCGCCCGCCTTCCAGTTTCACCGCGTCCGTCCCGGCTTCCTGCAGGAAACGCCCGGCGTTGCGCACGGCATCTTCCACCGAGGCCTGGTAGGACATAAAAGGCATGTCGCCCACCAGCAGGGCATATTTTGCGCCGCGGGCCACCGCTTTGCAGTGGTGCAGCATATCGTCCATCGTGACGGGCAGGGTGGTGTCGTAGCCGAGCACCACCATGCCTAACGAGTCGCCCACGAGGATGACATCGGTGCCAGCGTTGTCCACGGCCAGCGCCGAGGGGTAGTCGTAGGCGGTGAGCATGGTGATGGGCTCGCCGCGGCGCTTCTTGGCGCGCAGCGTGCGCACGGTGACTTTTTTGCGCGCGGCAGGTTGTTGTGAGGTCGTGGGGGAAGTGGTGGACATGGTTCCCTCCTTCTTGGGGTAGGGGCCAGCAAGAGGTTGTGGCCGCAATGGGGAATGCGCCGTACCGGCCCGGCCTGCGGGTTCAGTCGGCTTTTGTATTATCGCCGATTTTGTGGGGAGTGTCAAATTTCGCCGGGGGCGCGCAGCGGGGGGAAGGTGAGGGGGCCCAGGCGTGCTGACGCTCCATTGTGTCAATGAGTTGTCCATCTCTTGCGGCCTGCCCGGGCGGGAAGGCTTCCCGCTTACCGGCTATGCCTTCCCCAACACCATCGCCAGCAGCGCCATGCGCACATAGAGGCCGTATTCCATCTGGCGGAAGTAGGCGGCCCGCGGGTCGGCGTCCACGTCCATGCTGATTTCCCCGACGCGCGGGAAGGGGTGCATCAGGATCATCCGGCTTTTGGCCTGCGTCATGGTTTCGGGGGTGATGATGTACGCGCCCTTGACCTGCTCGTAGGCGGCGGGGTCTTCAAAGCGCTCTTTCTGCACGCGGGTGACATAGAGGACGTCGGTTTGTGGCAAGACGTCTTCCAGGGTGCTGTATTCCGCCTGGGGGATGCCCTTTTCTTCCAGTTCGGCCAGGATTTCGGGCGGCATCCGCAGGATTTCCGGCGAAACGTAGTTCAGGCGCACATCGTAGAGGGAAAGCAGGCGGGCAAGGGAATGCACCGTGCGGCCGTATTTCAGGTCGCCCAGCATGGTGATGGTCAGGCCGTCCACCTGGCCGAGTTCTTCGACGATGGTGAAGAGGTCGAGGAGCGCCTGGGTGGGGTGCTCGCCCGTGCCGTCGCCCGCGTTGATGATGGGCTTGCGGGCGTATTGGGCGGCCAGCGCGGCAGCACCTTTCTGGGGGTGGCGCAGCACCACCACGTCGGCGTAGGATTCCAGCGTGCGGACGGTGTCGGGCAGCGATTCGCCTTTGGCAACGGAGGAGTAGCGCACTTCGTTGATGGGAATCACGCTGCCGCCGAGACGTTCCATGGCCGAGGTGAACGACGACGAGGTGCGGGTGGAGGGTTCGTAGAAGAGGTTGGCGAGGATTTTGCCCTTCAGCAGGTCAAAAGAGCCGACGCGCAGCACCATTTCGCGCATTTCGTGGGCGACTTCGAAGATGTAGGTCAGGTCGTCGCGGGAAAATTGCTTCACGGAGATGATGTGTTTGCCGTAGAACGGGGCGTCGCGGCGGTCGCCGAACGGCAGGTGGCGGCTGGTGGGGCGTTGGGGGGGCAGGAAAGCGGACATGGGGAAACCTCCTTCAGCGGGTGGGAGCGGGCAGGGCGCCCGGCGGGCTGGTGGGAGGGCATCGCCCCGCGCGGCACGGCCGCGCGCCGGGGTGCCGCTTGCGCGCAGCGACCCCGCCGGCGCGGCGGCGGTGCAGGGGGTGTGGTGTTTGGGCAACTTTCTGGGGGATGCCCTGCCATTTATACCACAAAGAGGGCCAGGGCGGGAATTTTTGGCGCGCAAATTCGGCTGCGCCGCGGGGGAAAGCAAAAACCGGCGAGCGTCGCGCCCGCCGGTTTCGGGGTGGGGAGGTTTGGGGGTCAGTCGTTGTAGCGCGCCCGCGCTTTTTCGACCACGGCGACCACTTCGGGCAGGTCGATGCCCAGTTCCTTCAGTTTTTCCACGGTGGGGATGCCGTGCTTATCCCACCCGCGGCGCGCGTAGGCCGCATCCATCAGTTTTTCGTACTCGGCGTAGCGGTGCTTCCGCAGCGCGGCTACCTTTTCCTCGGTGCTCATCTTGTCCACGTCGTGGCCGAGTTCCCGCAGTTGGCTGTCGTAGCGTTCCTGGCGGGATTCGTATTCCTCGACGGTGACCGGCCCCATGGCGCGGTAGGGCACGTAGTCGTATTCCCGCGTGCCGTAGCCTAAGCGCACGGCAAACACCCGCTGGAAGTTGTAGACCTTCTCGGATTCAAAGATCAGGTCGTCGGGTGTGACCTTCTTGCCCAAAATACCCTCGTACAGCCAGGTGTAGTTTTCCAGGTGTTCGGGCACTTTGTGCGGCTCGTCGGTTTTGTCGTTCTCGGCGGGGATGATGTCGTTCCAGGGCAGTTTGCACAGGCCGTGCAGGCTGAACCACGTCCGCCACATGGGGAACCAGTGGAGCGCCTCGGCTTTGTCTTCGAAGGTGGGCAGTTGCTTGTTGACCTGATCCATGAAGATCAGCCAGGCTTCGTCGTGCTGGCCGCCTTTGAGGGTGAGGCCGTAGCCGCCCTGTTGGGCGATGGATTCCTTGGTGACGTACTCGGAAATTTCCATGCCCTTGTTGTGCATGGCGATGTCGTTGAGGAACTGGCGGTCGGCGCCGTATTGGTCGGCGAAGTAGTCCACCAGGTAGCGGGTGCCTTTGCCCACCAGCAGGCCGAAGCCCTCGCCGCGGGCCATCTGGTGCAGAATTTCCAGCACGGCTTCGGTGTTGCCCCAGGTCAGGTCAAGCCCGCCGGTGCGCTCGGCGTTGAGGATGCCGTTTTCCCAGCATTCCATGCAGAAGGCCACGGTGTTGGCGAAGGAAATCGTGTCGATGCCGTAGGTGTCGCAGTAGAAGTTGATCTCCAGCACGGCAAGGGGGTCGAAGGTGCCGATGTTGGCGCCGAAACCGGCGGCGTTTTCGTATTCGGGGCCGTCGACCAGCACGGCTTTGCCCTTGAAGGGGCCGGTTTTCAGGTGGAAATGGTCCACGCCGTGGGAGCACGAGAGCTGGCACCCCGCCCAGCAGCCGTCGGGCATGCCCTGGCTGAAGAGGTTCTTCCAGACGGTGGAATCGATTTTGTGGGCGTCGGGGTGGGAGCCGAATTTGTAGTTGTGCACCGGCAGCAGGTCGAAGTGGTCCATGATTTCGACCAGATAGGGCGTGCCGATTTTGCGCATCTGGTTTTGCTTGTCGTCCAGTTCCCAGATTTCGGTATTGATGCGCTTGCCGGCTTTCTTGACCAGCGACATGTCGGCGGGGTTGTTGGAATCGGGGCGCAGGTTGCTGAAGCGCACCACGATGCCCTTGATTTTCTTGTCTCGGAAAACGGTGCCCGAACCGCCGCGCGCGGCCTGTTTGACGCGCATTTCCTTCCGGCGGACGTCGTACCAACTGAAATTCAGCGCGCCGTAGTCGATGTGTTCGGACGCTGGACCGGCGGTGATGGTGGAAATCGCCAGTTTACCTTTCTTGCTGTCGCCTTTGTACATTTCGGCGAGTTGTTCTTTGAGGTTGTAGGTGTCCAGGGCTTCCAGTGGGGCTGATTCAATCGTGACCTTGCCGTGGTCGCCATCGATGAAGATGATGACATCTTCCTTGGCCTTACCTTGGATTTCCAGCACGTCAAAGCCGGAGAACTTCATGTAAGGCCCGAAATAGCCGCCGACGTTGCTGTCGACGACCTGCTTGGTCAGTGGCGAGATGAACACCACAGTGGATTTGCCCGACCCGGGGTAGGCCGTATTGCCGGAAATCGGCCCGCTGGCGATGAGCAGTTCGTTTTCCGGGTCGTCCCACTTGGTGTCGTCGTTGACCGCGTTCCATAGCAGCCAGAGGGCAAAGCCTTTACCGCCGGTGAAGCGCTCTTTCATCTCCTGCGTGACGGGCTTTTCCTTGATGGTGTAGTCATCCAGGTTGATATAGAGCGTGCGGTTGGCGTAGCCGCGTTCCACCGGGCGAAGTTCGTAGGTGTATTCGGCGAGCACTTTGTGGGCAGCCTGTAGTTCTTCAACAGATGCCGGATTTGTGGCCATAGAAGCCTCCTCAAGGAATCAAGGGTGGAAGTTCGGGGCGCTTTCATTATACCGCATTGCGTTGCTGGGAAAGCGTAACTGGGCGGCTTTCCAAGGCAGGCCACGGATGGGAAAATGACGCCAGGCAGGCCAGGAATTAACGCAAAGGCGCGAAGGGAGCAGAGAGCGCAAAGCGCTTTTCTGTGGTTTTTCTGTGCCATCGGTGTGTTGCTCTGTGGAAATCGGCGTCCATCGGTGGATGTTTTTCTGTGGAATCTGCGTAATCTGTGGTTTCTCCTTACTTGGGCCGAAAAGAGACTTTCAGGGTACAATTGGCACATGATGAATTACCTCGCGACGCTCAATCCGCAGCAGCAGGAAGCCGTCACCGCTCCCCCCGGCGCCATCCTGGTGCTGGCTGGCCCCGGCTCGGGGAAGACCCGCGTGTTGACCTATCGGGTGGCTTACCTTATCGGCGCTCTGGGTGTGCGCCCCTTTCACATTTTGGCGGTTACGTTTACCAATAAAGCCGCCCGTGAAATGGAAAGCCGCATCGCTGCTGTGCTGGGCGACCAGGCCCGCGGTCTGACTGTGGGCACCTTCCACTCGGTTTGCGCCCGCATCCTGCGGCGGGAAGCCGACCACCTGCCCTTCCAGGCCAACTTTGCCATTGCCGACACCGATGACCAGAAACGCCTCATCAAGCAGGTGCTCAGGGAACTGAACTACGACCCCAAGCAATACACGCCAACCCGCCTGCAGGCCGCCATTTCGCGCCTCAAAAACGAAGGGCTGTTCCCGGAAGACTTCACCCCCACCACCTACGGCGAAGAAATCACCCAGCAGGTGTTTGCCGAATACCAGAAGCGGCTGCTCACTTCCAACCTGCTGGATTTCGACGACCTGCTCCTCTGGACGCGCTACCTGCTGAACCACGAACCTGCCGTGCGCGAGCGCTATGCCCGCCGCTTTCAGCACCTGTTGGTCGACGAATTTCAGGATACCAACATGGTGCAATACGACCTGGTGCGGCTGCTGAGTTCCTATCACCGCAACTTGTTCGTGGTGGGCGACGCCGACCAGTCCATCTACGGCTGGCGCGGGGCCGATTACCGCAACGTGCAGCGCTTCGAGCGCGATTTCCCCGGCGCGCGGGTCATTTTGCTGGAGCAGAACTATCGCTCGACCCAGCGCATTCTGGACGCGGCGATGGCCGTGATTGCTCCCCTGCAGGGCAGGCACCGCAAACGCCTGTTTACCGACCGGGGTGCCGGCGCGAAAATCACCGTGCGCCGCACCTACGACGATCGGGAAGAAGCCCGCTACGTGGTGGAAACCATCGCCTCGCTGGTGGCGCGCGGGCAGGCCGAGCCGCGCGATTTTGCCATCATGTACCGCACCAATGCCCAATCGCGCGTGCTGGAAGAAGCCTTCCTGCGCGCCGGGTTGCCTTACCGCATCGTGGGGGCGCAGCGTTTCTACGGGCGGCGTGAGGTCAAAGATGTGGTGGCTTACCTGCGGCTGGCGCACAACCCCGCCGATGAACCCAGCCTGATGCGGGTCATCAACGTCCCGCCGCGGGGCATTGGCACCAAGACCATCGCCGCGCTGCGCACGATTGCCCGCCGGGCGGGCCTGGCCCCCGGCAACCTGCTGCTCCACATGGCGGCCGCACCCGAGGATTACCAGCAGGCTTTCGGCGCGCGGGCGTTCAAGGCGCTGCTGGCCTTCGCGCGCCCCTTCGCCCAGTGGTATGAACTGGCCCTTACCACCCCGCCTGCCGACCTGATGGCTGCCATCCTTGCCGATGTGGGCTACAAAGATTACCTCCTCGACGGCACCGATGAGGGCGAAGCCCGCTGGGAAAACGTCAAAGAACTCCACAGCCTGGCCCAGCGCTACGCCGATGAGGGGTTGAGCGCCTTCCTTGAAGAAGTTGCCCTGGTTTCCGACCAGGATACCCTCCGCGACGACGCCAACGCACCGGTGCTCCTGACCCTCCACGCGGCCAAAGGGCTGGAATTCCCGCAGGTGTTCATCGTGGGGCTGGTCGAGGGGCTGCTGCCCCACAGCCGCTCGTGGGAAGACAGCGACGCCATGGCCGAAGAGCGCCGCCTGTTCTATGTGGGCATCACCCGCGCCAAAAACGCCCTCTACCTCACTTACCCCGAAATGCGCACCGTGTATGGCTATGCCGAGCCGACCGCGCCTTCCCGCTTTCTGGAAGAAATTCCGCCCGACCTGGTGGAAGGCGACCACCCGCGGGCGCGTGCTGGCGAGGGAATCTTCACCCCCCGCTGGGAACCTGAAGCGCCCCCGGTCATCGAGCCTCGCTTTGCTTCTGGCATGAAGGTGCGCCATCCCCGCTGGGGCGAGGGAATGGTGATCGGCAGCCGCATCAAAGACGGCGCGGAACTGGTGGATGTGGTCTTCGACAGCGTGGGCCTCAAACGGGTGGATGCCGCCCTCGCCCGGCTGGAAGCCGTGGGGTAAAGGTTCGTTGCCTGGTTGCGTGGGTGCCTGGTTGCCCGGTTGATTTGTAGACGCCTCTCTTTTTGAACTTCCTGCCTGATCTGTGCCTCGACAAATCTGTGGTTCTCTTTGGCCCAATGTCCACGCCTGCTCTGCCTCAACCGACTGATCTGGTACTGGTGGCTTTTCTGCCCCACCCGCGGGATCTGGAAATTGCCCGTGTGCTGGGGTGGTATCGCATCCCCCTGGCAACCGCGCCCAAAGTGGTGGCTGTGGACTGGCTGGCGTTTTACCAGCCCGCCGCGTTTGGGGAAGCCCACCGCTGGCGGGTGGAATGGGCTGCGCCAGTGGAAGGCCACGAGTTGGTGACCCGCGCGGAACTCTTCCGCGATGAGCCCAACCACCCGCGCGCCCACGAAACCTACTACAAAATCCAGTTGGGGGCGCTGCGCCGCCTGCCGCACCCCATTGAAGCCGGCCGCTGGAAGCGGGTCACGTTCCTCTACACCACCGGCGAGCGGTTGCTGGCGGCGACCACATTGCACAACCTGGTGGTGGAAGGCGAGGAACGCCGCCTGCTGTGGCGCGCCCTGCGGGAACGCGCGGCTCAGCCTTACCGCGCCCGCCACACGGAAGACGAAATCCCGCCCGAAATTCTGGCGCTGCTGGCGCTGGCGCACCCTGCGGAGAAGTGAGCATGTTGCAGCAAGTTTTACAGTGGGATGTGCGTCTGACCCGCCGTTTGCGGCTTGCCGGGCAGCCCGGCCCCTTGCGGCGAGCGGCGGCTTTTCTGGCGCATTCCGGCGATTCGTGGTTTTGGTTTGCCGGGTTGGCGGTGGTGGCGCTGCTGGGCAATGCGGCCTGGCGGGCGCGGGCGCTGGTGATGGCGGTCAGCGTTTTTGGGCTGGCGCTGCTGGTGCTGGGCATCAAATTCACCGTGCGCCGCCGCCGCCCCGCGGGGGAATGGGGTGCAATCTATCGCGCCACCGACCCGCATTCCTTCCCCTCGGGCCATGCGGCCCGGGCGGCCTTGCTGGCGGTGCTGGCGTGGGGGTTGGGGCCGTGGTGGCTGGCCGTGGCGTTGACGGTGTGGGCGCCCTTAGTGGCTTTGGCGCGCGTCGCGATGGGGGTGCATTATCTTTCGGATGTGGTAGCCGGGGGCTTCCTGGGAGTGTTGGGAGGGCTGGGCGTGCTGCTGTGGCTGTAAATGGGATGAAAAATGTGACGTCTTGCACTTTTCGACCATGAGGGGTGGCATGGTATAATCTGCCCGAATTTTATCTTCCCACCTTATCGCTTTGCCGGAGGCTAGCATGGATTTCGCCCTTACCCAAGAGCATAAAATGGTCGTGGATATGGTGCGTAAGTTTGGCGCCGAAGCCATCCCTGTGATTCGGGAATACGACCGCAAGCATGAGCCCGCGCCGCTTCTCCCTCGCATGGCCGAGTTGGGGATTTTAGGCGTGGGCATTCCGGTTAAATACGGGGGCCAGGGGCTTGATTACATTTCCCTGGGGCTGGTATGTGAAGAACTGGAATACGCCGATTCCACTTTGCGGGTGGTGATGGCCGTGCACATGGGCCTGTGCGCGCAGACCATCTTCCACTGGGGCACCGAAGAGCAAAAGCAGAAGTTCCTTGTGCCGCTGGCAAAGGGCGAGAAAATCGGCTGTGGGGCGTTTACCGAGCCTGGGCACGGTTCCGATTTTGCCCACATCCAGATGAGCGCCCGCCGCGAAGGCGATTACTACATCCTCAACGGCGAGAAGATGTGGATTTCCTTAGCCACGCTGGCCGATTATGCCATCGTGACCGCCCGCACCAATCCGGAAGCCGAGAAACCGCACCGCGGGCTTTCCACTTTCATTGTGGATCTGCATTCCCCCGGGATCAAGCGCGGCGATATCAAGGGCAAACTCGGTGTGCGCGCCGGTTCCACCGGCTGGATTGCCTTTCAGGATGTGAAAGTGCCGGTAGAAAACCGCCTGGGTGAGGAAGGTGAGGGCTTCAAGATTACCATGAGCGCCTTCGACCGCGGCCGCTATACCGTGGCTTCCGGCGCAGTGGGGCTGATTCGGGCGGCCCTCGATGCCAGCGTGCGCTATGCCCGCGAGCGGGAGACCTTCGGCGTGCCCATCGGCCAGCACCAACTCATCAAGCAGAAGATCGCCCACATGGCGCGCGATTATGAAATGGGGCGCTTGCTCTACCTGGAAGCCGGCTGGCAGATGAACCACGGCATTCGTGCCACCCGCATCACTTCCATGGCAAAGTGGTTTGCTACCGAAGCCGCGTTGCAGGCCGCCAACGACGCCATTCAGATTCACGGCGCGTACGGTTTCAGCGACGAGTATGATGTGGAACGCTTCTTCCGCAACGCCCGCGGCTCGGTGATTTACGAAGGCAGCAGCGAAATCCATACGCTCATCCAGGCCGACTACGCCCTTGGCTATCGCAAAGACAAGCCGCTGCGCATTGAACTGCCCCCCTACGACCCGGAGGAGTGGCAGGAGTAGCGTTGATTCGTAATTCGGGGTTTGTGGTTCGGGATGCGGGATAATCTTATACCCAATCCCGAATTCCTAATCCCCCAATCCCTTAATTGACCAATCAACCCCAAATGGATGGAGGTGTACTTTGAAAATCATCGTTTTCGTCAAAGTCACGCCCGACACGGCGGCCACCGTCAAGGTGGACGAGGCCGGGAACGTGACCTGGGGCGATGCACCCCTGGTGCTCAACCCCTGGGATGAGTACGCCGTGGAGGCTGCTTTGCAAACGAAAGAGGCCCACGGCGGCTCGGTGACCGTGGTCAGCATGGGCGACGAGAACGCGCTGGAGGCCATCCGCCGCGCCCTGGCGATGGGCTGCAACGACGCCATTCGCATCGAAGACCCCGCTCTCGCCGAAGACGACAGCCTGAGCACGGCCAAGGTGCTCAAAGCCGTGGTCGAGAAAATCGGCGATGTGGATATGGTCTTCTTCGGCCGCCAGGCCATCGATGGCGATACCGGCCTCACGCCGCCCCAAACGGCCCGCTTGCTCGGCTGGCCTTACGTCGGTCTGGTGGCTGCCTTCCGGGAAATCGACCCCGACGGCAAGAAACTCACCGCCGAGCGCACCATCGAAGAGGGCCGCCAGGTGCTTTCCACCAAACTGCCCGCGGTGGTCAGCGTGGCCAAAGATTTCGGCGAACCGCGCTACCCCTCGTTCATGGGCATCCGCAAGGCTGCCCGGGCCAAGGTGCCTGTCTGGAGCCTGGCCGACCTGGGCCTGGAAGCCCCGGCGGTCAAAGTGCGCCTGCCCGAATTGCAGAACCCGCCCAAGCGTGAAGTGGTGTGCGAGTTCATCGAGGGCGACACCCCCGAAGAGATTGCCGAGAAACTGGCCGACAAAATCCTTGCGGAGAAGGTGCTATGAGCAAGCAGATCTGGGCTTACATTGACCATTTCAAGGGCGAACCCCTGATGCCTTCGTGGGAAACCATCGGCGCGGCTAAGATGCTGGCCGAGAAACTGGGCGGTGGGGTGGCCGCGGTGGTGTTGGGCAGCGGTGTGGACGGTATTGTGCAGGAAGCCTTCCACTACGGCGCTGACAAGGTGATTGTGGCCGACGACGCTACTCTCGACGATTACCGCGCCGAGCCTTATGTGGAAACCCTCGCCAAGGCTGCACAGGAACACAGCCCGGCGGTGATTCTGTTCCCCACCACCACCCGCGGGCGCGAACTGGCCGCGCTGGCCGGCGCAGCGCTGGATGCAGGCGTGATTGCCGACATCATCGACATGGATGTGGTGGACGGCAAAATCGTGACCACGCGCCCTGTCTACGCGGGCAAACTGCTGGCCAAAGCCGTGGCCGAGGGTGAGCCGCAAATCATCACCCTGCGCGTGCGCGCTTTTGCCAAGCCAGAACCCGACACCAGCCGCAGCGGTGAGGTGGTGAAAGTGGATGCCGCTTTGAGCGAAGACGATATCGCCACCAAAGTGGTGGAATATGCCACCACCGAGGGCGGCGTCAGCCTGACCGAGGCGGCCATCATCGTTTCCGGCGGCCGGGGCGTTTCTAACAACCCCGATTTGGCCCCGCCCCCTGACATCACCGACGAAAACGAAATCGAGGTGTGGCGCGCCAAACAAGGCTTTAAACTCATCGGCGAGTTGGCCGACACCCTGGGCGCTGCCGTCGGTGCCAGCCGCGCGGCCGTCGACGCAGGCTACATTCCCTACGAACACCAGGTCGGCCAGACCGGCAAGGTGGTTTCCCCTGACCTGTACATCGCCTGCGGCATCTCTGGCGCGATTCAGCACCAGGCCGGGATGCGCAACAGCAAGGTCATCGTGGCGATCAACACCGACCCCGAAGCGCCGATTTTTAAACTCGCCCGCTACGGCGTGGTCGGCGACCTGTGGAAGATCGTCCCTGCCCTCAACGAGGCCTTCAAGAAGAAGTTAGGGAAGAAGTAAGTCGGCCTGGGTTGAGACCGATTGCAAAGCCGGTGGGTTTGCCCACCGGCTTTTGGTTTTGGCGCCTTTGTGTCGGCTCAGCGCGCCGAGGGAACAGCGCCACGGAACCCAAAGCGAAGAGGTGTGGCTCGCCGTGGGCGTTGGGACAGGTTTTATGCCCACAACCTCGCCTGCCGCGGCGGACGGCGACCGTCCAGCAAGATGAAGGGGGCGGCCCGCTCTGGGGGAATGCCCAGTGCCTGCAACTGGCTCAGCGAGCGCAGCGTGGCTTGCCGCCGCGCGCGTAACAGGGCTTCCGCTCTTTTGGGGCCGATGCCTGGTACCCGCAGCAGTTGCTCGCGCGGCGCGGTGTTGATTTCGACCGGTTGCTCGCGCAGGTGGTGCCATGCCCACCACGCCTTGGGGTCATCGTGAGGCAGGGCGTGCGCGCCGGGTGGGAAAAGTTCCTCTGCCGAAAAGCCGTAATCGCGCAAAAGGAAACTGGCCCGGTAAAGCCGCCGCACCCGGTCGGGGTGCTCTGCTGGCAGATTTTCCAGCGGCGTTTGCGCGATGGGGCGGAAGGGCGAGAAGTAAACCCGTTGCAGCCCGAATTCCTGCAACAAACGCGCCGTCCAGGTGAGCAGATCGCGGTCGCTTTCCCCAGCCGCGCCCACGACGAACTGGGTGACTAAGGAAGGCCAGCGGGCGCGCCCGTACGCTTGGGGCGGGGCTTGCCGCAGGTTGACAGCCCGTTGCAGGGTTTGCAGCAACTCACCCCAGAAGCGTTTTTGCGGTGCCAGTCGGCGGAGAAAGCGCGCCCCTGAGGTTTCCAGATTGACCGAGACGCGGTCGGCCAGCCGCAGGGCTTCCAGAATTTGGGCTTGCTCCGCGCCGGGCATGAGTTTGAGGTGCAGGTAGCCGGTGTAGCCGCGCCGACGCAAGATAGCCGCGGTTTCCAGCAGGCGATCTTGCGTTGCTACGCTGCCCCCGGCAATGCCGCTGCTGAGCAGCACGCCTTCGACCATTCCCCTGTGCGTCAATTGCTCGATCAGCGAGGCCAACGCCGCGGGGCGAAACGTCTGGCGGCGGGCATCGCGGCCGGCGCGAAAGGGGCAATAGGCGCAGTTGCGCTCGCAGGCGGAGGTCAGCAGCGTCTTCAAAATCGGCACCCGCCGCCCCCCGGCTGCAGCCCAATAAACCGGCAGGTGGTCGGTGCGCAGGGGGCAGGCTGTGTTGCCCGCGTCGCGGTCCAGGTCGGCTTCTTGCGCGTGCAAGCGCAGTTTCTCCAGGGCATCCACGCCTTAATGATAGAACAAAAGTTCTTGTGTTGCAAGGGTTGGGCCGGCACAAGGGTGGCGCATCTTGAGCGGAGGGCGGAGCGTAAGCGAAGTCCGGCGTTGAAGGCGCGGTGGAGGCAATAGTGATAAAATAGGTCTCCGTAAATTGCGCGTCGGCAAGGCAAGGCACCTTTCTCTCTGCGTCGGCCAATGATAAAATGAACCCTATGAATCCATCCGCTTCCCCTGTATTTTCGATTGTAGCCCCCGTTTACAATGAGCGGGAAAGCCTGCCGGAACTCTATCGCCGTGTCCGGGCGGTGATGGAGGGCCTCGGTGAGCCGTGGGAACTGGTGCTGGTGGACGACGGCTCTACTGATGGTTCGACCGACGTCATCCGTCAGTTGCGCGAGCAAGACCCGGAGCACGTCAGGCCGGTGATTTTTGCCCGCAATTTTGGCCACCAGATTGCCGTCACCGCCGGGATGGACTTTGCCCGTGGCGAGGCCGTGATTTTGATGGATGCCGACCTGCAAGACCCGCCGGAGGTGATCCCCGACCTGGTGGCGAAGTGGCGGGAAGGCTATCAGGTGGTCTATGCCGTGCGCGCCGAGCGCGAGGGCGAAACCTGGTTCAAGAAAGCCACCGCGGCGCTGTTTTACCGCCTGATTTACCGCATTACCGACGTCAAGATTCCCCTGGATACGGGCGATTTCCGACTGATGGACAGGCGGGTGGTGGACGTGTTGCGGCAGATGCCGGAGCACCACCGCTTCATCCGCGGGATGGTTTCATGGGTGGGCTTCCGTCAAACCGGCGTGCCCTACAAGCGCGCCCCGCGCTTCGCCGGGGAAACCAAATACCCCCTCAGCAAGATGGTCAAGTTCGCCCTGGACGCCATCACGGGGTTTTCGTATTTCCCGCTGCAACTGGCAACCTACCTGGGGTTCGCTTCGGCGGGGCTGGCCATCGTTGCCATTCCCGTGGTGGTGGTGTTGCGGTTGACAGGCTCGCAAGCCTTCTATGGCCAGGCTTCCACGCTGATCGCGGTGCTTTTCCTGGGCGGCGTGCAGTTGATTTCCCTGGGTATTTTGGGCGAGTATGTGGGGCGCCTGTACGACGAAGCCAAAGGCCGCCCGCTGTATGTCGTCGCCGAAGCCCCGGAAGAGACGCTTTCGCCTGCCCGGCCACCGCGTGCGCAAGCCGGGTCGGCAATGGCTTCCGGCCATCCCGAGGATTTCTCAACTAGGTAACCAGCCAATCAGGCAACAAATTTTATCTTTTTTGAAGGAGCAGCTACCATGACTTACCCCGAGTTTGACCTTTCCATCCACGAAGAGGGGCTGAAGCACGCCGTGGAGCGTGCGCGCGAGCGCGATATCATCATCCCAACCTTTGAGCAGATGAAGGACCCCAGCAAGATCCCTGCCGAAATCCGCGAGGAATTACACAACATCGGCCTGTGGGATCTGCACCCGCGCAACCTGTTCCGCATTACCTGGCACAACGAGCCCAAGCCCTTTGGCGGCGATTTCGGCCCGGTCAACATTCTGGAATTCCCCGAGAGCCTGACCGGCACGCCGGCGCGCATCATTGCCCTGGTGGGCAAATGGTTCCCCACCGGTGCGCACAAAGTGGGCGCTACTTTTGGCTGCTTGGTGCCGCGGCTGGTCACCGGGCAGTTCGACCCTACGGCGCATCAGGCGGTATGGCCTTCCACCGGCAATTATTGCCGCGGCGGCGCTTACGACGCTAACCTGCTGGCCTGTGAATCCATCGCCATTTTGCCCGAGGGCATGAGCAAAGAGCGGTTCGAGTGGCTTTCCAAAGTGGCTGGCGAGGTCATCAAGACCCCCGGCAGCGAAAGCAACGTCAAGGAAATCTTCGACAAGGTGTGGGAACTGCGCCGTACGCGCGACAACATCTTCGTTTTCAATCAGTTTGAGGAATTCGGCAATTACCTGTGGCACTACGATGTCACCGGCCATGCGATGGAAGAGGTGTTGGAACGCGTCATGGGCCCGCAGGATGAATACCGCGGTGTGACGCTGACCACCGGCTCTGCCGGTACGATTGCTTGCGGCGACTACATGAAGCAAATCTTCCCCAGCAGCAAGATCGCCGCCGGCGAGGCTTTGCAGTGCCCCACCCTGCTGGAAAACGGCTTCGGCGCGCATCGCATCGAAGGCATTGGCGACAAGCACGTGCCGTGGATTCACAACGTCAAGAATACCGACATGATCATCGACATCGACGACGACGCTGTGGTCAGCCTGGCGCGCCTGTTCAACGAACCTGCCGGGCGGGCTTATCTGGTGAAGCAGGGCGTGCCTGAGGAACTGGTGGCCCAACTTGACCTGCTCGGTTTCTCGGGTATCGCCAATATGTTGATGGCCATCAAGTTCGCCAAGTACTACGAACTGGGCGAGCACGATGTGGTGCTGACCGTGCTGACCGATTCGATGGAACTGTATCAGAGCCGCCTGCGCGAGATGCACGAAGCCCACGGCGAATACACCGAGCAGGATGCAGCGGTGGACTACGCCCACTACCTCCAGGGAGCCGACCTGGGCAACTTGCTGGAACTGCGCTACACCGACCGCCGACGGGTGCACAACCTCAAATATTTCACCTGGGTCGAGCAACAGGGCAAGAATTCCGACGAACTGCGGGCGCAGTGGTACGACAAGGCATACTGGAAGCGCATCCAGGAACTGGTGCCGCAGATCGACGAACTGATCAAGGCCTTCAACGAGCGGGTGTTGAAGGGCTAAAGCCGATTGCTCGCGCGGCAACTTGCTTTGAGCCCCCAGGGGAGGTGGACACCCGCCTCCCTGGGGGCTGACGTTGTGTTGCCGTTTTGCCTGTTTTTTCCCAGGCCCGCTGCTGAAGAAGGTCGGGCGGCGGCAGGCGTTTGGCCTGGGGGGTGCGGCAGGCGTTCTGGAGGCGGGGCGACTTCCTTCCCCCTGCCGTGGCGGTAGCCACCACGGGGGCAGGGCTTCTTGCCGGGCAGGTGGGCCCGATTGGCCGATTAACCGTCTTCCCTTTGTGATTTTCTATGTGGGATCTCCGTTTTCTCTCTGAAAGTTACCTCTTTCGCAAAGCGGGCGCGAGGTCTTATGCGCGCGGGATGCGCTATGCCGATGAGGGGCGGGTGCAAATTATCGACATTACGACCGATGCCGCGCGTTTCCTGGTGCAAGGCAGCCGCCCCCGGCCTTACCGGGTTTTCCTGGAAGTTTTTGGCGATGACCTGCTTTACGATTGCACCTGCCCCGTAGGGCAGGAGAAAAAATTTTGCAAACATTGTGTGGCGGCGGCGGTTACCCTGCGGCGAACCCTGCAAAAACAGGATAGCGGGGAAGGGGAGTTTCGGCTTCCCTGGAAACGTGAGATTCGCAAAATGCTTGGCCTGCCGGCATTGAGCCCGATTCAGGCCAGGGGGACTTTTTACCTTTTGGTGTTTGTGCTTTCCCGCCGTTACTATTACGATGCCGATTTTGTCCTCGAGCCTTATTGGCTCTCGGAGAGCACCCTGAAGCGCGTTTTGCCCCGGAAAGACTGGCCGCAAACCCCTGCGGCATGGGCCGAATGGCTTGAGGCCCATGCGGGGTGGGCGAAAGACCATTTCCAGCGCCGCTTGCCTGCTTCCCGGTATGGCATCCATGCCCTCAACGCGCCCCCGGGTGCCGTGGCGCTGGCCTTTGCCCTGGGGCGTCGCGGCCATTACGGGGGTGCGGAGGTGCCTCTCGGCGAGGCGCTGGAGGCCATCGTCGAGTGGAACATCCCGGTTTATTTTGCTTCGCCTCGGCGGGGGCGGGCGCTCAAGATTGCGCGAGAAGGGGCACACCTGGTGCTTGCGCTGGAAGCCGTGGATGGGGGCTTGCAACTCAGCGCCCACATGCGGATTGGCAACCGGGTGCTGGAGGCGCACGACGTCCACGAGGTTTCCTCTCGCCCTCCCTGGTTGTTGGTGGATGAGACCTGGCTGGTGCGCGCTGATCTCAAGGGGCTGACAGCATGGTTGGAGGCTCTGCGCAATCCTTTGTTCATTCCGCAGCAAGAGGTGGAAGACTTCCGCGACCGATACCTGCCCCGCCTGCTGGCTAAACTGGGGCGTCCGCTGGAAGGCGGGGTGGTCACGTATGAGCCGGTGCGGGCTGAGCCAGTGCCGCGGCTTTATTTGCAGGAAGTGGACGAGACGCTGGGGGCAGAGTTGCGCTTTGCCTATGGCGAGCACGAGGTGCTTTACGAAGTGCCCGTGCCCGAGGTGACCACGCTGGAAGACCCTCACGACCCCTGGAAGTTCTATCGGGTGCAGCGCGATCCCGAGGCCGAGCGCCGCTGGCATCACGAAGCCGTCCAGGCGAAATACGGCCTCAAGCGCGGCACGGGAGACGAGCCAGCCCTGCTCTTGTTGCGAGCCCGCACCTCACCGGTGGATTTTTTGCTCGATAAGGTGCCTGCTCTGGCTGCCGCGGGTTTTGAAATTTACGGTGAAGAAAACATCAAAAAGGTGCGTGTCAGCCGCCACCAGCCCACCCTTTCGGTCAACATCACCTCGGGCATCGACTGGTTCAATGTGCAGGCCGTGGTGCAGTTCGGTGAGCAGACCGTCTCGCTGGCCGAAATCAAACGCGCTCTGCGCAAAAAGCGCCGCTATGTCAAACTGGCCGATGGTTCCATTGGCCGCCTGCCGGAAGCATGGCTGGAGCGCTACAAACGCCTTTTTGGCCTTGCTGCCGAAACGGATGAAACCACCAACACGCTCCGCTTTGCTGACTTCCACGCCCTGATGCTCGAAGAACTGGCCGAAGAGGCAGAGCAGGCCGAGATAGACGCTGAATTCCGGCAGCGCCTGGAGCAACTCAAAGACTTTGAAGGTATTGCCGAGCACCCCCTGCCCAAAGGTTTGCGCGGCGCGTTGCGCCCCTATCAGTTGGCGGGCTATAACTGGCTGCACTTTTTGCACGACTACGGCTTTGGCGGCATTCTGGCCGACGACATGGGGCTGGGCAAAACCGTGCAGGTGCTGGCCTTCCTGCTTTCGCTGCGGGAAAGCGGCCACGCGCAAGCCCCCGACCTGGTGGTGGTGCCGCGTTCCCTGCTCATCAACTGGCAGCGTGAGGTGGAAAAATTCACCCCCGGCCTCAAAGTGCTGGCCTATTTCGGCCCCCAGCGCCCGCCCGTCGAGACCTTTGCCGACTACGACCTGGTGCTCACCACCTACGGCGTGATGCGGGTGGACAATGAAAAACTGCGCGGCTATCGCTTCCACTATATCGTGCTCGACGAATCGCAGGCCATCAAGAACCCCCTGGCGAAAACCTCCCGCGCCGCCCGCCGCCTGCAAAGCGAGCACCGCCTTGCAATGACCGGCACGCCGGTGGAAAACAACACCTT
Organism: Chloroflexota bacterium; assembly: GCA_011322445.1. Lineage (NCBI taxonomy): Bacteria > Bacillati > Chloroflexota > Chloroflexota bacterium. Next base: position 54,855 of record DRMV01000036.1, read on the forward strand.
CGAACTTTGGGCGCAGTTTGCCTTTGTCATGCCCGGCCTGCTGGGCGGGCTGGATTATTTCAAAGAGCAGTTTGTCAGGCCCATTGAAAAGAGCAAAGATGAGCAAACGGCCCAAACCCTGCGCCGGATGGTGTATCCTTTCATCCTGCGCCGTACCAAAGAGCAGGTTGCCCCCGAATTGCCGCCGCGCACCGAGCGGGTGATTTACTGCCCGATGGAACCCGCCCAGCGCCGTTTTTACCTCAAACTGCGCGATTACTACCGCGAGTTGCTCATCGGCCTGATTGAAGAAGAAGGGCTTGACAAAAGCCGAATGAAGATTCTGGAAGGCCTGTTGCGCCTGCGGCAGGCCAGCAACCATCCCAAACTCATTGACCCCGGTTTCCGCGGCGAGTCGGGTAAAATGAACGTGTTGCTGGATACGCTGGAAACGCTGCACAGTGAAGGGCACAAGGCGCTGGTGTTTTCCCAGTTTGTGCAAATGCTCCGTCTGGTACGCGAAGCCCTCGATGAGCGGGGCATTCCCTACGCTTATCTGGATGGCAGCACCCGTAACCGTCAGGAACAGGTCGATCGTTTCCAGAACGACCCCCAGGTGCCGTTTTTCCTCATCAGTCTGAAAGCGGGCGGCGTGGGGCTCAACCTGACCGCGGCCGACTATGTCATCCACGTTGACCCGTGGTGGAACCCCGCGGTAGAACGCCAGGCTTCTGACCGCACCCACCGCATCGGGCAAGATAAACCAGTCTTCATTTTCAAACTCATCACCCGCGAAAGCGTGGAAGAGAAAATTTTGCAATTGCAGGAGCAAAAGAAGGAACTGGTAGAAAAACTGATTGCCACCGAGAGCAGTTTCCTCAAGGAACTTTCGCCGGAAGACGTCCAGGCCTTGTTCGGTTGAGCGCCTTTCGGCATAGTGGGCCTTGGGGCGTAATCAACCCTGATGGTGGGTTTAGGCTGCCCACAGCGGTGCCCAAGGCCAAGTTGCTTTGCTTGATCTCTCCCTACCCCGGCTACGGTGACGCTCATCGGGGGATAGGTGAGATCTGGCCACAAGCAGGGCTGATCGTGCTTTCTGGATTACCACAATCACGTGTGAGAATGCTTTGGGGCGTGCCACGGATGGACAAAAGCGCGCTTCACGAAAACCACTCTTCTGTGGCGTCTGCGGCGTTTCCCTGCCAGGGCTGACAAGATCTGATACCCGCCACTTTTGGCTTTCCCAAAAGGTGTTTTCTTATGAGCCTTCCCCTTTACGATTCTCATGCTCGCGCCGGTGACCTGGCGCAATTGCTGAGCACAGGCCATCGTTTCTTCCTGTTGCGCCTGACCCCCGGCGAGGTGTTGCACACCCACAAAGGCGTGGTCAGGCACGATGACCTCATTGGCCTGTCGTGGGGCACAGAGATCTATTCGCACCTGGGCACGCCTTTTTACCTTTTGCGTCCCTCGCTTGCCGACCTGCTCAAAGAGACCCGCCGCAACACCCAGATCATGTTCCCCAAAGATATTGGCTTCGTGCTGGTTTCCCTGAGCATTGGGCCGGGCCAGACAGTGGTAGAAGCAGGGACGGGCTCAGGCGCGTTGACGACCGCCCTGGCCTTTGCGGTGGGGCGTGAAGGCCAGGTGATTTCTTACGAGCGCCGCGCCGAAATGCAGCGCCTTGCCCGGCGCAACCTGCGGCGGGTGGGCCTGGAAGACCGCGTGACTTTCAAACTGCGCGACATTGCTGAGGGTTTTGATGAGCGCGAGGCCGACGCCTTGTTCCTGGATGTTCCCAACCCTGAAGACTACATCCCCCAGGCGCGGGAAGCCCTGAAAACAGGCGGCTTTTTTGGCAGTCTGGTGCCGACCACCAATCAGGTTTCCCGCCTGGTCGCGGCGTTGCAGGCCAACGACTTCGCTTTCATTGACGTCTGCGAGGTGCTGCTGCGCTATTACAAACCGGTGCCGGAACGCCTGCGCCCTACCGACCGCATGGTGGCGCACACCGGCTACCTGATTTTCGCCCGGCCGGTGATCCCTGCCCCGCCCCCGCAGCCGGAGACCCCGGTGGCAGCCGAGGAAGCCTGACCATGCCCGCCTGCCCTTTGCGCGACGAAGACGATATCCGCCGCCGCCTGGCTGCCTATCGCCATCCCCCGGTTGACCCCTACCCCGAGGCGGCACTACCGGGCAGGCCGCGCCCGGCCGCGGTGCTCATTCCGCTCTTTCAGCACGAGGGGGCGTGGCACACGCTTTTCATCCACCGCGCGCCCCATCCGCACGACCCTCACAGCGGGCAGGTGGCCTTCCCCGGCGGTCAGCAGGAACGCACAGACCCCACGCTGGTGGCTACGGCTTTGCGGGAAACCGAAGAGGAACTTGGCCTCCCGCCCCACGCGGTGCGCGTGCTGGGTACATTGCCGCGCCACCGGACCGTGAGCAATTTCTGGATTACGCCGGTGGTGGGGGGCATTCCCTGGCCCTTGCCGCTGCACCCTTCGCAAAGTGAAGTGGTACGCTTTTTTGTCGTGCCGTTGGCCTGGCTACGTGACCCCGCGCATCGGGAAACCCGCACCCGCCACCTGGGGCCGGGGCTGCCGCCGATTTCTACGACCTTTTTCCAGCCTTACGAAGGGGAAGTCATCTGGGGCGCGACTGCGCGCATTGTTTTGACCTTGCTGAAGGCGTTGGGGCTGTAGGGGGCCTGGCAGCGGGAGGCCTTTTGGGGCTTGTGAGGGTGGCTGCGGCTGACGGTAGCGCGCCTGGGCTCCGCCTACGGCGCAATCCATCCGGCTTCCAGGCGGTCGCGTACGGCTTCGACTAACCGCTGCCTGCCGGGGGTAACCACCGTGGCGTCAAAGACTTCGAGTTTGAGGGGGAGCGGCGTGGTGGTGGTCTCGGGGTGCTGCCACAAGGTTTCCAGGGCTGCGGCGAGGTCGGGGTAAATGGCCGCAGCAAAGGGCTGCGCTGTGCCGGTGGGCGGCGCTTCTAAGGTGAGCAGCGTGATATTTTGCGGTAGTGCCTTGACGCCTACGGCGGCCAGCGCGGCAGGGCTGACGGCCAGAGTCTTGACCCTGGTCTGGGTCAGCCGTTGCAGGGCGATGTCCCATTCTTCTTCCGTCGCCCCCGCGGGGGCCAGGGCATATTGGGGATAGGCCAGAAAGGGAGGGTGGAGGGGGCGGCACAGGCCGCAGAAGTAGCGCCCGCCATCCTCAAAAGCCGCTGCGGCGGCTTTTTCGTTTTCGCTGGCCAATAGCCCGCCTCGCCAGTCGTAAGTGACCACCGCCGCAAGATAGCCCGCGAGGAAGGCCCGGTGAGGCAGGTCGGCGGTGGTGGCATTGACCCATTGCACGCCTTTCAGGTCCGCGTTTTCCGGCGGCGCGACGGCCAGGCGTCGTGCCCCTGCCGCGGCCGGCGGCGCTACTCCCACACCTAACGCCACCACAGTGTGCGGTGGCAGGCTGGCTTCCGCGTTGAGGGTGACAAAGCGGTAACCTTCCTTTTGCGCCAGTGCCTGCAGCCAGGCTCGAGCGGTGTTTTTCAGGGCGGCGTCGGCCTGGGGGGCCACCAACAGCGCGGCGGTGGGGGGCGCGGGTGTGGCTGTGGGGGTGGGGGGCAATGCCGTGGGGCTGGCCGTCGCGGTAGGCGCGGGGGCACCGGTCGGGGAGGGCGTGGTTTTCCCGCAGGCGGCCAGCATGAGCGCAGCCCAGATGATCAAAATCGCTCGGCGGCGTAGTACCATTGGCCTTCCTCTCACGAAAAGCGGGGTGAATAAAACGGGTTATAATTGTCGCATCTTATGTTACCACGGGTGGTGCGATGATTCGTTTGGAAATTCCCGGGCGTGGTGTGTTTGCGTGGCAATACCTGGTGAGCGATGTCAACGGCACTTTGGCCGTGGATGGTCGCTTGCTCGAAGGTGTGGCCGAGCGGCTGGCAGCCGTTCAGCAGGTGTTGCAAGTGCATTTGCTCACTGCCGATACCCACGGCAGGCAGGCCGAAATTGACCGCATTTTGGGGTTGCAAGCGGTGCGAGTGCGTGGTGGGCACGAAGCCGAGCAAAAGGCGGCCTTTGTGCGCGACCTGGGCGCTGCAGGCGTCATTGCATTGGGGCAGGGCGCTAACGATGCGCTTATGTTGAAAGAGGCCGCTTTGGGCATTTGTGTGCTTTCGCCGGAAGGCACGGCGGTAGAGGCTCTCCAGGCTGCTGACCTGGTGGTGCCCGATGTGTTGACCGCTTTGGAACTCTTGTTGCATCCGACCCGTATTCTTGCCAGTTTGCGCCGATGACCATTCCTCGTAGCCGAGCCACCCCCGAAGACCCGCGTCAACTGCCGCCGGCCCGCCGCCGTCGAGCGGGGCGCACCCTCGCGCCTTTGGATGCGGCCGAGAAGCACGCCTTCTGGAATGAAGCCGCCCGCCGCGCCGAGCCTTCGGTGGATTTCTTCCTCTACCTCGCCCTGGCGACGGTGGTGTGGACGTTGGGGCTGAGCGTGGATTCCCCTGCGCTGCTGTTGTTTGGCGCGCTTCTTGCACCGTTGATGGCGCCCGTCGTTGGCCTGGGGTTGGGCATCATTACCGGCGCCGCCCGCTATTTTGGGCACGTGTTGGGCGGCATTGTGCTGGGAAGCCTGCTGGCCTTTGGGTTGGGCGTGTTGGGCGGCGCAGCGGCGTTGCTATGGGCCCCGCCGGTGCTTCACCAGGCCCCGCTGCATGCCCACCTTGCCGTGTGGGATTTCGCCGTGCTGGCGATTGCCTCGGTGTGGGGGGCGGTGGCGTTGGCCCGCAGGCTGGGCTATTTTGTGGTGCCGGGGGCGGCGCTGGCTTACGAAGTTTTCCTGCCTTTGGTTACGGCAGGGTTTGGCCTGGGTAGCGGTGTGCCGCATCTGTTCCCCGATGGGTTGGTGGTGTTCGCGGTGCATCTTGCCTGGGCAGCGCTGCTGGCGGCAGTAGGCTTTGCGGTGTTGGGCTTTCGCCCGCTGACGCTGTTTGGCTACACGCTGAGCGGCGTGGCCGCGCTGGTGGGCGGTGTGGCGTTGGTGATGGCTTTGGGTGTGGGGACTGCCGTGAGCACCCAGGTGGCACTGCCCACGCCGATTCCCACCCCAACGCCTGTGCCGCCTTCGCCGACGGCGACGTTCACCCCCTCGCCCACGCCAGTGCCGCCGACAGCAACGCCTACACCCACGCCGGTGCCCACGGCTACGCCCACCCCGACGGCGACGTTCACGCCGACGCCCACACCCGCCTACGCGCGCGCAGCCGCCCCCGCCAAATACGGCGGCGTGCTCATCCGGGCAGCGCCTGGTTTCAACCACAAGGTGGTTGGCGGTGTTTCCAACGGTGAGGTGGTGCTGGTAACCGGGCCAGAAGAGGAAGTGGACAATTATGTGTGGGTGCGCATTCGGGTGCCTTCCAGCGGGGTGGAAGGCTGGGTGCTGGAGCACTTACTGGAAATGGCAACGCCTCAGCCGAATTGGTAGGGCGGGGCGCGGCTTGACTTTCGTGTAGGTATATGCTACCCTATGCACACCACGGTGCGCGGTTGCTTTCGGGGTAGCCGAGGTTCTTGATGAAGGAGTCGTAACGATGAAAAGGATGTTCTTTTGGCTGGCGATCGTCGTGCTCATTGCGGCTGTGTTGGGGGCGTGTACACGCTCGGCCACTGGCTCGTTGCCGCCGACGCCCACGGTGGGTGCTTTCCCCACCAATGTGCCGACGGGGGTAGCCAATGCCGGCGCGACGCAGACGGCTGTCGCAATGATGCCGCCGCAAACCGGTGGCGGAGAAGGCCCGACGCCAGCGCCGTTGTACGCCAGCACGCCCAACGCGCTCAAGCCGACGCAACAGGCGCAGCCTGCGGCCAAGCCGACCTCGCCCCCTCAACCGACGCCCAAGCCTCAGCCCACGCCGCGGCCAGTGGTGACTTCGGTGCCGGCGAAGTACGTGCTGCATAAAGGGGAATTCCCTTATTGTATTGCCCGGCGCTTCAACGTCAACCCCGACGCGCTGCTGAATGTCAACGGGTTGAGCCGCGGGCAGTATGTTTACCCCGGCACGGCGCTGACCATTCCGCAAGGCGCGGGGCCTTTCCCCTACCAGCGCGCCCTGCGCCCGCACCCTACCACTTACACCGTACAGGCGGGCGACACGTTTTATAGCATTGCCTGCTTGTTTGGCGATGTCTGGCCGGAAGCCATTGCCGCGGCCAACGGCTTGAGCGTCAACGCTGTGCTGACTCCGGGGCAGACGCTGAGAATCCCTTAGATCGCGGGGTTGTGAATTTCCAAAGGGTGCTGCTGCCGGCAGCACCCTTTTCGCCTTGGAGGCTGTGTATGTTTCGCGTGGAGCATTCGGAAACTGTTTTTCAGGGCAGGGTGTTTGCCGTGCGGCGCGATTGGGTCCGCTTGCCCGATGGCAACACTACCGAGTTGGATATCATCACCCATCACGGCGCGGTGACGTTGGTGCCGCTGGATGCCGACGGGCGCATCTGGTTCGTGCGGCAATATCGCCACGCGGCGGGGGAAGCCTTGTTGGAACTTCCCGCTGGTACGTTGGAGCCGGGCGAGGCGCCGGAAGCCTGTGCGGCGCGGGAAATTCGGGAAGAAACCGGCTTCGCCGCCGCACACCTGCGCCTGCTGGGCGAGTTCTACCTCGCCCCCGGCTATTCCACCGAATACCAGTATGTGTATCTGGCGACCGGCCTTTCTCCCGACCCCCTGCCCCAGGACGCGGATGAGTTTCTGGAGCCGGTGGCGCTGCCTGTGGCCGAAGTGCGCCGCCGGGCGCTGGCAGGCGATTTCCGGGATGCCAAGACCCTCGCTGCCCTGTTGCTGGCCTGGGAGCACCTGCCTGCGTAGAAGCATTGCAGGGCTTGCGCGAAGAGAGCCTGCCTGAGCGGCATCTTGAGCACCGCTCCCGCCCTGCCGGATGCGGTTTCCCAAAATTGCGTTATACTAAAACCAGCCGTTTCGCACACCCAGCGTACCCTATAAGGAGGCTGCTATGACTACAAAAATCACCTGGTACGGTCACGCCACCATTGGCCTGGAAACCAGCGATGGCTACAAGATTTTGATCGACCCCTTCTTCAGCGGTAATCCGGCGGCCAGCACCACCGCCGACAAGGTGGACGCCGATTTCATCGTGGTTAGCCACGGCCACGGCGACCACGTTGGCGATGCCTTGGAAATTGCCAGGCGCACCGGTGCGCTTATCATCAGCAACTACGAAATTACGAACTGGTTGACCGCCCAGGGCGCTGAGAAAGTTCACCCCCAGCACCTCGGCGGCGGTTTCAAGCATCCCTTTGGTTACCTCAAACTGACTTTGGCGTTGCATGGCTCGGCCCTGCCCGATGGTTCTTACGGCGGCAACCCGGCGGGCATTTTGCTGACCACCAACGACGGCCACAAACTCTACTTTGCCCAAGATACCGGCCTGTTTGGCGACATGGCGCTCATTGGCGATGAGGGGCTTGACCTCGCGATGGTGCCCATTGGCGATAACTTCACCATGGGCCCTGATGATGCCCTGCGGGCGGTGAAACTGCTGCGCCCGAAGCACGTCATTCCGATTCATTACAACACCTGGCCGCTTATCGAACAAGATGCCCAGGCGTGGGCGCAGCGGGTCGAGGCGGAAACCGACGCCAAGGCCCATGTGCTCAACCCTGGCGACGTGTTTGAATTGTGATTGGCCTCTGCACCTGTTGATTCCCTCGCGCCACCCCCGCGGGGCCGGCTTTCCCGTGGGGGTGGACGACGTGGGGCGTTCCTCGCGGCCTGGGCGTGGGCTGACTGAGTGCGCCACGCGCTGAGGGTGCGCGTCGGGCGGGGGATGACGGACGAGTTTGGGAGCGTTATGCCTTTTTACACTTTCCTCTTGCGTGCCCGCAATGCTTTGCTCAACGCGCTGGGGGTGTTGCTGCTGGCGTGGGCGGCAGTGTTGCTGCTGGGCTGGGCCGGGTTGACCCACGGTGCGTGGGTGGGTGGCATGGTGGCCTTCCTGCGCGCGGGGCTGGGTCTGGGAGTGGCCTATGTGGTGCTCGCGCTGGCTTTGGCCGGGCTGTATGTGCTGGCGCGGGCGAGCGGGAAAGCGTCGCCGCCGGAAGCCTTGCCCTGGGGGCGTATCACGGTTTGGGAAGTCGCTTTGCTGGCCTCGTTGGGCCTGGCCGACCTGGCAGGGGGGCACGTGTTGCCCAAGGGCGCGGTGACCACCCCCGGCGGGGCGGTGGGCTGGGGGTTGGTGGAGTTCCTGCGGTTGGTCTCGGGCCGCGTGGGGGCGTGGGGGTTTTTGCTGATGGCCGTGGCGGTTGCCCCATTCCTGGGAACGCCCCTGGGCGGCGTTCTGGTCTCTCGCCTGCGGGGATGGCTTTTCCCTGAAGAGGCTGCCCCTGCCGAAACGCCGGTGGTGACGGAAGCCCCCCGCAAGCCGCGCCGCCGCAAGCGCCCACGCCCCAACCTGCCGCCGGAGTTCCGGCGCGAGGTGCCCATTGCCCGCCCCGAAGACGAACCGCCCCCAAAGCCCCGCCCCCGTGATGACCGCTTGCCGCCGCTGAGCCTCTTGCTCGACGAAACCCCTGCCCGCGCCGATGAGCGACACATTCATCTCACCGCGGGTTTGATTGAGAAAACCTTAGCCGAGTTTGGCCTGCCTGCCCGGGTGGTGGGCGTGCAGGTGGGGCCGACCGTGGTGCAGTTTGCTGTGGAGCCTGGCTATATCGAAAGGCCTGGCCCCGATGGCAAGCCCCAGCGGCAGAAAGTGCGCGTGGCCCAAATTGCTGCCCTGCAGCGCGACCTGGCGCTGGCGCTTTCGGCAGAGCGCTTGCGGGTGCAGGCGCCGGTGCCTGGTCGGTCGTATGTGGGCATCGAAATTCCGAACCGTGATGCCACGGTGGTGCGCCTGCGGCCGTTGATGGCTTCCGAAGCCTTCCGGCGGCTGAGTTCGCCTCTGGCGTTGGCCCTGGGCCGCGATGTGGCCGGGCGGCCGGTGGTGGCCGACCTTGCCAAAATGCCACACCTGCTCATCGCCGGCGCGACCGGCTCGGGGAAATCGGTGTGCATCGCGGCGCTGACCACCTGCCTGGTGATGAACAACACCCCCGCCGACCTGCGGCTGGTGATGATCGACCCGAAGCGGGTGGAACTGTTGCGCTTCAACGGGCTGCCGCACCTGCTTGGCCAGGTGGAAAGCGACATGGAGCGGGTGCTGGCTTCCCTGCGGTGGGTGGTGGCAGAAATGGAGCGCCGCTACCGCCTGCTGGAGCAACACCGCGCCCGCCACCTTGCTTCGTATAACCGCAAAATTCAGCGCAAGGGCGGCGAGCCGTTGCCCTACATTGTGGTGCTCATTGACGAACTGGCCGATTTGATGATGTTTGCTCCCGACCAGGTGGAACACAACATCGTGCGGCTGGCGCAGATGGCGCGCGCCACCGGCATCCATTTGGTGGTTGCAACGCAGCGCCCCAGCACCGACGTCGTCACCGGCCTTATCAAGGCCAACTTCCCGGCGCGGCTTTCCTTTGCTGTGGCCTCGGGCACCGATAGTCGCGTGATTTTAGATACCCCCGGCGCGGAGCACTTGCTGGGCAAGGGCGATATGCTCTTCCAGGCGCCTGATGCCCCCGCGCCGGTGCGCGCCCAGGGTGTGTTGGTGAGCGACAAGGAAGTCAGCAGGGTGATGGCTTATTGGCAAAAGCAGGTGGGGGAAAGCCGTGAACCGGCCCCGTGGGAACGCTTGCTCGCCGAGGGTGAGGCAACCCCGCTGGGGTATGACCCGCTGCTGGAAGAGGCGGCCCGCGTGGTTATCCGGGCGCAGCGCGCCAGCGCCTCGATGCTCCAGCGCCGCCTGCGGGTGGGGTATCCCCGCGCCGCGCGCTTGATCGAGCAATTGGAGGAAGTGGGCGTGGTGGCTCCCCCTGCCGGCGCGGGGAAGGAGCGCGAAGTGCTTCTCGGCCCTGACGACGAGTTTCGGCTGGAACCGCCGGATACGGCCTGACTTCCTTGGATGGAATGGCTGCGTTTTGCGCGCCACGCGCGTCCCCGCCTCTGTAGCGCGGACGCGCACTTTGCCTGAATATATGACAACTGACACCTTCGCCGTTGGCTCAATGGCCTATAATCAAAGAAGAGCAAGGTGCGCGGTTCTTTGACATAGAGAAGGAGGTGTCTCATGGCAGTGCAAAATGCTATCCGTGACAAGCAGGTCGCGGCCGCGTTGGCGTTCCTGCAGGCGGTTTTTGAGGATATCCACCCGCGTGATTTTGCCGTTCGCTTTTGGGATGGCTCGGTATGGGAAGCCGAGACCGACGAGCCTCGCTTTACCATTGTGCTCAAACACCCAGGCGCGTTGCGCTTGATGTTCCGCGATCTGTCAACAGACCTGAGCATGGGGGAAGCCTACATTTACGATGATTTCGACATTGAAGGCGATATCTTTGAAGTGTACCGGTTGGCCGATCGTCTCCTCGATGAGGCCGACTGGAGCGTGGGCGATAAACTGCGCCTGGGGCAAATGCTGTTGCGGCTGCCGAAAGGCGACGCCAAGCGCAAGCGTGACCGCGCTGCTCGTCTGAGCGGCAAACGCCATAGCGTGGACCGCGACCGCCAGGCCATCCAGTATCACTACGATGTGCCCAGCGAGTTCTATGCGCTCTGGTTAGACAAGAACATGGTGTATTCCTGCGCCTATTTCAAGACGGGGGAAGAGGATATCGACACCGCCCAAGAGCAGAAATTGGATTACATCTGCCGCAAACTGCGCCTCAAGCCCGGCGAGCGGTTGCTGGATATTGGCTGCGGCTGGGGGGGGCTGGTTATTTACGCGGCAAAACATTATGGGGTGGAAGCCGTGGGCATCACCCTGAGCGAGAATCAATACCGCTGGGCCAATGAGCGCATCAAGCAGGAGGGGCTGGAAGGCCGGGCCCGCGTGGAATTGCGCGATTATCGCGAGGTGAATGAGCCTGAAGGCTACGATAAACTGGTCAGCGTGGGCATGTTCGAGCACGTTGGCGAAGAGATGTTGCCGGTTTACTTCCAACAGGCGTACAAATTGCTCAAGCCAGGGGGCGTTTTCCTCAACCACGGCATTGCACGTGAAGCCAACGTGCCGTGGCAACGCAATACCTTTGGCGATAAATACGTCTTCCCCGATGGGGAACTGGAACCCATTTGGCTGACGCTGAAGGTTGCTCAAGAGGTAGGCTTTGAGGTGCGCGATGTGGAAAGCCTGCGCGAGCATTACGCGCTGACGCTGCGCCACTGGGTGCAACGGTTGGAAGCCCACCATGAAGAGGCGCTGAAGTATGTGGATGAAGTGACTTACCGCATCTGGCGGCTGTTCATGTCGGGCTCTTCCTACAATTTCCTCAAAGACCATCATGAGCTCTATCAGACTTTGCTGGTAAAATCGGAGCACGGCCCCAGCGGCCTGCCCTGGACACGCGAAGACTGGTATTGTCGCCAATAGTTGCCGTGGGCGGCGAAAACACGGTCGGGCAGGCGAAGGCTTGCCCGACTTTGTGTTAAAGGAGCGTTGGATGTCCAAAATCCGCATTGTCACCGACAGCACTGCCGATATTCCCCCTGACCTGGCCGCCGAATACGACATCACGGTGGTGCCGGCAGTGGTTGTTTTGGGCTCAGAGCAGTATCTGGATGGTGAAGGGCTTTCCCGCGCCGAGTTTTACCGTCGCTTGCCGGCCATGCAGCCTTTGCCCACCACGGCCGCGCCTTCCGTAGGCGTGTTTGCCGAGGCCTATCGTGCTGCGCTGGCCACGGCCGATACGGTGGTCGGCGTCTTTTTGGCCAGCACGCTGAGCAGCATTTACCAGAACGCGCGGCTGGCGGCGCAGGATTTTGGGGAGCGGGTGCATGTGGTGGATAGCGGGCAGCTGACGATGGGGCTGGGGTTTCAGGTGTTGGCAGCGGCGCGTGTGGCTCGCGAAGGTGGCAGCGTGTCGGATGTGCTGGAGGCGGTGCAGAGCATCCAGCAGCGGGTGCGTTTGGTGGCGATGCTCGATACGCTGGAATTTCTGCGCCGCAGCGGGCGGGTTTCGTGGGCCAAGGCGCGTTTGGGGTCATTGCTGCAACTGAAGCCCTTTCTGGAGGTGCGGCATGGGGAGGTCATCAGCCTGCCCGCAGTGCGCACGCGGCGCAAGGGGCTGGCGCGGCTGGCCGGGCACGTCGAGGCGTGGGGGGCGTTGGATTATTTGGCGCTGCTGCACAGCGGCGCGCCCGAGGATGCCGAGGCGCTGGCTGCTGCGGCCGATACGAGTGGGTTGGTTTTGCCCCCCATGACGGTGTTGGTCACCACGGTCATTGGCACGCATGTTGGCCCGCGCGGGGTGGGCGCGGTGGGGGTGTTGAAAGCGTAAGCGTGTGGGCGCCGCAAATTGGCAGGCACCTCGGCGGGAAGGGAGAGAGTCGGGGCGCGTTTCTGATGTTTTTTCCCAACCTCAAAATCTCCAAAATGCTGCTTGACAAATGGACCAAAAGGGGGTATAAGTAGAACGCATGTTCTTAGTGTTCTCTTTGTAGCAGATAATCAGGTTCTGGATAAGCGTGCTGAGCGGAGACCGGAAGCCATCGTGGTTGGAATGCTCCAACAGTGTTATCCGACTGAGATGGTAGATGGTGTTCCCCGCCCACGCGAAGGCGCGCTGTATCAGTTTCTTTTCGCATGCTGCCATTGCAAGGCAGCCAGGCCCCTTTAGGGGCGTGTTTTTTCTTGTCCTCGGTTTGCGCCGCTCGGCGCGCGATGCACAGGGGCGGACGCTCGAGAACGGAAGGAGAGCAAGGGATGAACTCATCGGAAAGCCTTTCTGTGGCCCGGCACTTATGGGGTGCAAAACCTGCTGTTTCGCATCCAACCACGGCGGTGCGGCCGCGCACGGCTGCACGACGGCCCACCGTGCGGGCTGTGTTGCGCGAGTGGGGGCCGTGGCTTTGCTGCATGGCGCTGATGGGGGTGTGCGACGACGGCATTCCCCTTGCCATGCGGCTGCACGACCCGAAGCGGGCAGGGCATTACCTCTTCTACGGCCAGGATGACCGTGTGCTTGCCACCCTTGTTGAGCCTATCCTTTACAGCATGACTGTGCAGGAATGGGGACCGGAGCACTGGCAGTTCCTCATTCTTTCCGAGCAAAGCACCGAATGGCAGGTGGAAAGGAGTAAGCACTGCAAAGGCGTCATTTCCCCGCACGAGCGCGATGGCAATGAGGTCATTCCTGCGATGGCGGGCTTGATGGAGCAACGCAGTTTTGGGCGGCATCGTGGCCCGCAGTATGTGGTTGTGTTGCACGACCTGGGACGTTACTGGAAGCGCCTCAGCGAAGACGCCCGTTATGACCTGGTGCCTTTGCTCCAGCGCGGCCACGAGTTTGGCGTGCACGTCGTCGCCAGCGTGCGTTACGAGCATTACCATGCGCTGCCCCAGGAAGTGCGGCGATTGTTCCGCCAGAAGGTGTATGGCTTTGCAGATGATGCTCACCTGCCCAACACATCCGCTTTTCGCGATATGACCAACATGCTCTATTACGATCTCATGCCCTACCAGGCGTGGGTGCGTTCCGGCGGCGAGTGGATGCGTTACACTGCCCCGCGGCTGGGTTGAGGAGGTTGGCGATGATGCGCGTTGGCATGCTGTGGCTGGACGATTCCCCCAAACGGTCGTTGGATGAAAAAGTGCGTCGCGCCGCGGCCTATTACCGCCAGAAGTACGGCCAGCGTCCCAACCTTTGTTATGTGCACCCGGCGATGCTGCCCGAGGGCCCGCTGGAAGTGGATGGCGTGGCAGTGCGCCCCCTCAAGGATATTTTGCCGCAACATCTCTGGTTGGGGGTAGCCGAAGTGCAGGAAACCGCGCGGCCAGCGCGGGCGAGCATTGTGGCTTGAGGGACCAGGCCGCCCCTGGTTTAGCGCCCCAAAGAAGCCACGAGCACATCCAGCGCGGTGGGCAGGTCGGTCTGGCCGGTTTTCCATGCGCGGTCGGTTTCGAGCAGCGCCGCGTAGATGGTCTCCAGGCTTTCCATAGGAAAGCGCCGCGCCTGGGGCAACAGTTTTTTGGCTACGAAGGGGTGAATTTTCAACCGCTGCGCCAGCGCCTGCGGCGCGGTGATGCCCTGGTTCAGTGCTTCGCGCACCAGTAACAGCAGGCGGAATTGCCGGATGACCATCCCCCAAATGCGGATAGGCTCTTCTTGCTGAAGCAACTGGTGCAGCAGCCGCAACGCCCGCTCACTGCGTCCCAGGGCGATGGCATCGACCATCTCGAAAATGTTGGGGTGTTCCGGCGCGGGGGTCAGTTCTGCCACGTCTTCCGGTTCGACGGGACGGGCGTAGTTGACGAAAGCCAGCAGTTTGTGAATTTCCTGCCGGGCTGCGGCGGCGTCGTTGCCGACGCGGCGCGCCAGTTCGGCTGCCCCTGCCGGGGTGAAGCGCCCGCCTGCTTCCGCTGCCTGCTTCATGATCCAGCGGGTCAGGTTGTCGGGCAGGGCATAGCGGCGCTGGTAAGCGGCCTCGGGGTGGGCGTCGGCCCACCGGCGCAGCCAGTGTTTGGGGGGCAGCGTCGTGGTGATTTCCAGCACCAAGGCGGTCGAAGGCGGCACGCGTTCCAGCAGCGCAAGGAAGGCTTTGCGGCCTTTGGGGCTTTTGAGCGGCGGCGCAGCGAGGGGCTGTACGAGGTGCACCAGCCGTCGCTTGGCAAAAAAGGGAATGGTCAACGCGGCGTCGTGCAATGCCGGCAGGTCGAGGGTTTCCCCCTTGAGGCGGATGTAATCCAGCGCGGCAGGGTCGTCGGCGCCCAGCCCTTCGCGCAGCCTGGCCAGGGCGGCCTGGCGGGCTTGTTCGTCTTCCCCGTGCAGAATGTAGATGCGGGGCTTGGGGGCGCTCATGGCTCAGCCGCGGGTCAGCACCCGATGGGCAGTGAAGCGCCCCTGGCGGGTGGGGATGATTTCCACGATTTCCAGCGCGCCGGGATCGCCGTCGGTGGTGACTTTTTCTTGCAGCAGGTAGCCCAGCGGCTGGGAAAACATCAAGGCCACCGTGCCTAACATCACGGCCAGCGGCAGGCGGTCGGCTTTGTCGCGCCAGCGTTTGCCGACGCCCAGCATGGCTAATGCCCCGGCCAACGCAGCCAGCCCGCCCGAAACCAGGTAGTTGGTGCCGCAGCCAGGGTGAATGGCCAGCCGCCGTTCACCGCCGCGCAGGCGCTCTAAGGCTTCCTGCACGGCGCTTTCAACGGCCGCCGTGGGCACGTTGCCGATCAGCCAGAACCCTTCGGGGTCGGAATGCCCCGCTAAAAAGGTGTTGGGATGGCGGCGGGAAAGCAGGTGGATGGTCGCGTGTTCCAGCCCGTGGTTGCGGCGGACGCGTGAGATGAGTTCGTGGAAGGCGGGCATGGGGAACCTCCGAAGGAAGCGGGTTACCAGGCGATTTCGGGGGGGCAGGTCCGCACTCGCGATTGTTGCCCCACCCGCTTGTACATGGTGACGCCGGTGAACGGCACGCCGAGGATGCCATCGTGGATGGCCCAGGAGCGCAGGCGGATGCTGTGGGCGGCTTCCGGTCGGCGGAAGGGGGTGCTGCCGTCCAGGCGGGGTAGCAGGTCGCCGCCGGGAGCGAAGCCGCGAGCAATGCGTTCCATGAAGGCGCGCCCTTTTTGGTAGCCAAAGCCGTAGCGCTCGAAGAGCACGGCGTTGTGGTAGTAGAGCGGTTCGGCAAAGTAAATGCGCTGCCCCATGCTCCAGGCAAAGGCTTCGAAGGTGGCAATGGCGTCGGGCAGCATTCGCAGGCCGCGGCGAATTTGTCCTGGGGCCAGTCCTGCTTCCATGGCGGCTTGTTCGGCTTCCAGGTTGCGCGCCAGAATGCCAAAGCGGGTCGGCGTGCCGTCGGGCAGGCGGTCGACGTTGAAGCGCGGCGCGTCGGGGTCGTTCAGAATATAGAGCAAAACGTGCAGGTGCCCGCTGAGGGAATCGCCGAGGTGGGCGTAGAGCACCGGGTCGGGGAAGCCGTGCCGGTGGTAGACCGCCAGTTCTACCGTGGAAGCCCCTGCCGGCGCGCGCAGGGTGAACAGGGGACGCCCCTCGGCATCCACCAGGTAAGGGCTGAGGCCAAAGCGCTCGAGCAGGGCGGGCGGCACGGCGCGCAGGTAAATCGCCCGCTTCTCGGCTTCCGGTAGGCGGTTGATGGCCCCAATGGACGAGGGGATGCGCTCAGGCTCAGTAGCGGCGAAGTTCGCGTTGGATTTCACGCTCCATCTCGCGGCGGGCAATTTCAGCCCGCTTGTCATATTTTTTCTTGCCGCGGGCTACGGCAATTTCTACTTTGGCCTTGCCGTCTTTCAAATACATCCGCAGCGGCACAATGGTCACGCCTTTCTGCCGGACTTTGTTCCACAAGCGCAGGATTTCTTGCTTGTGGAGCAGCAGTTTGCGCGGGCGGCGCGGGTCGTGGTTGAAGTGGCTTGCCGATTCGTAAGGCGCGATGTGCGCGTCGATCAACCAGGCTTCGAGGTTGTCGTCGATGCGCACGTACGCCTCTTTCAGGCTGACGCGCCCGGCGCGTACCGATTTGATTTCGCTGCCTCGGAGCACGATACCGGCCTCGAAGGTTTCGTCGATGAAGTAATCGTGCAGGGCTTTGCGGTTGGTGGAAACCACGCGGATGCTCATGGGGTTATTCTATCACGCGTTGGGGAAACGGACGTGCGAGAAGCGGCGGGGAGCCATGCGACGAAAAAACCGGCGCAGCCCTTGCGCCGGTTCGTGGAGAGTATCAGAGAGCAAGAGAGGCTCAATGCGCCCCACCAGTGGGTGCGTGGCGGCGCGAGGTGGTAGGCGTTTGCGTGGCCTCATCGTGCTTTTCGCTCTTGGCGACTGGCGGTTGCGTGCGCCGTGCTTCGCGCCGTGCTTTGCGTTTCGCCAGCCATACCCGCAGCCCTACCACGCGTTCTTCACCGGCCAGCAGGCGTTTGATGTTCGGCCGCAGGGAATACACCAGCAGTACCTCGGCCAGCAAGCCATAGGCCACGTAAACCCACGGCCCCAGCCCGTGCGCTGCCCGCCACGCAAACACCGCCGCCGCAATCAGCGGCATGCTCATCGTGGCGACGGAGGCGTAACCCACGCCCAGCAGGATGACTGCCCCCACCGGAATCTGGATCAGGGCGACCGGCCACCACAGGCCAATGGCGCCCCCCACGCTCGGAGCCCCCCCAGCCCCGCCTTTCAGCACAGGTTTGCCTTTTTCGTTGTGCTCGACCATGACCAGTGAATAATTGTGCCCCATGATCATCACCAGGGGGGCCGCGACGTGAACCCAGGCCAGCGTGGGGAAGATTTCCCGCGCCAGCCACACGGCGACCACCCCTTTGAGAATATCCATCGTAACTGTGGCAACCCCCACCCACACACCTGCGGCGCGCATCGCGTTGGTTGTGCCGGTGCGTCCGCTTTGGATTTGGCGCACATCGCGCCCGGTTTTCATTTTGACGAAGATGTAACCAAACGGGATGGCGCCGATGAAGTAAGCCACAGCCAGCACCATCACAATTTTCAGCCAAAGCATAGGGGCAACCTCCTGCCGTGAATTGTTTCGCGTTCATTCTAACACTTTTTGGGCCTTCGGGTTGCTCATGCGAGGCGCAGAGGCACTTCTTGCCCGCTTTTTTGCAGCAGGAAGGCCCGCACCAGCCAGGTTTCCCCTAACCGCGCCCAGATGAGGTAAGGGACGGCGTAGGTGGCTTCGCGGAGATCGGTTGCGGAGGGCAGAGGCGGCCCTTGGGGGTGGCTGTGATAGATGGCGAGCAGTTCCAGCCCAGCGGCTTCCATCGCGAAAAAGGCCTGCACCTGGGCGCGCGGGTCCATGCGATAGCGGGTAGGGCTGTGCAGTGCGTTGGGGATGGGGTAAACAGCGACGCTCACGCCGTCGCGTCCCGCGACCAGCCCACAGGCTTCCAGCGGCGCTTCGGCGGCCACATGGCGCCGCATGGCGAGGTAGTGAGTGTAGCGCAGCAACATCTTACCATGCTAAAGGCAGCAGCAAGAGCAGCAGCGCCAAAACGGCCAGCGGCTCGACCACGGCTTGTGAAGGGGGTTCCTCTTCCAGCAGGTTGCCGACGTAAACCGTGGCGGCGTAGGTGGCTGCGGTGAGAATGAGGCTATAAGCCGCGGGCGGGATGGGCAGATAGTGGCACGCGGCTGCCAGTTGGGTGGCGATGGCAAGGATGAAGATGGCTTCCACCGGCCGCCAAAGGCCGTGAAGTTGCAGGTTGAAAGTCCGCAGAGCGACGGTGCCCGCGGCCAGCCCCAGCATGGGCGCGGTGAAGAACAGCCGCAGGCCCGAGGAACGCACCGCGACGGCCAGCAGGAAGAACAGCAGGAAGCCCAGGGCTGTCAGGCCGGTGGCGGCCAGCGGGTAACGCAGGTCTTCACCGTCGACGACGATGTATTCGGCCAACATCACGAGAAACCACAGCGCGATGCCGCCAAAGAGGATGCCCCACCACGCGACCCCACCCGGCAGCCGCTGGAGCAGCACTTCCAGCACCCAGGCCGTCAGGGCTGGCAGCAACCAGTGTGGCAGGGTAGAGCGGCCAGCCAGCGCAGGATGGTCCCCTAAAATCCAGTCCACCCCCGCGATGGTGAGGGCCGCGATGAGCAAAGCCATCACCCCTGGCATCCCAATGCGCAGCGGCAAGACGACCCCCGGCAGCCGCAGCGTTATTTGCCATGCTGGCAGGTGCACGAAATGGCCGCTGAGCATGGCAATGGCCATAGCCGCGGTGGCAACGCTGAGTTTATCCCTATCGGGAAAGTGGGCAGGGGAAGTCATGGTCATGGTGGAGGATGTGGTGTCACCTCAAAACTTGGCATCTGTGCGGGCGACATGGTATAATCTGCCCTCGCAAGGCACGGAGAGGTAGCGTAGTCCGGCCTAACGCGCCCGCCTGGAGAGCGGGTGAGCCCTCACAAGGGGCTCCGAGGGTTCGAATCCCTCCCTCTCCGCCAGCAAAGCGCCCGACCGCGGTCGGGCGCAAGCCGTTTAAGGCAGCCAGCGGGGCATGATGGCGTTGCTGACCAGCATCCGCTGCTCGCCGGTCTGGAGGTTGTAAAGCCAGATTTCCGGCGGGCGGGTGAAGTCGGTTTGGTCGGTGCTGGCATAGGCCAGTAAAGGCAGGGTGGGGTGCCATGCAAAGTCGAGGTGGTTTTTGTTGGGGGCATGGGTCACCTGATGGGCATAGCTGCCGTCAGGGTGCATCAGCCAGAGTTGGCGGCCGGGCGTCCAGTGAGCGGGGTCTAAAGCCTTGCGCCCAAAGGCCAGCCAGCGCCCATCGGGGGAAAAGGCTGGGGTGGCGTCTTCCAGATCGGGGTCGCGCGTCAGGTCGGTGCGGCTTTGCACGGGCGCGAAGCGGTAGAGCCAGAGGTGAGCGGCCAGGTAAGGCGCCTGAGAGGGGGCGTTGGGAGTGGCGTTGGGGCTGGAGGGCTTGATCAGCCGCATTTCAATGGCAACCAGGGCGCGGCCGTCGGGCGCCCAGGCCGCGCTTTCGCCGGTGTCGTTGGTCAGGAAGGCCACCGTCTTGCCGTCGGGCGGGGCGAGCACAAGGTAGCCTTTGCCGGTAGCGTCGTAGCAGGCCAGTTGCCCTTCTGGTGACCAGATGGGCGCCCGCGTGCTGTGGTCGGCGGGCAGCCAGGGCATTTCCTGATGGTCTTCCAGCCGAAGCACATGCACCCGCGGCGCGCCGCCCGGCCCGTCGCCGCGGGTGTAAGCCAGCCAGCGGCCATCGGGCGAGGGCGCGGGGCTGAGGCACTGGTCGGTGCCGCAGGCAATCACTTGCCTGACGGCGGCAGAAGCCGACGGCGCAGCGCGGTCGAGTACGAACAGGCTGACGCCCACGCCGTCGCGGGCGCTGAAATAAACAAAACGGCCGTCGGCAGAGGGGGCGAAATCCAACACGCCGCCGGTGTGCGTGAGTTGTTCCGGCGTGGCCTGTGCTTCGCCCACCGCGAGGGCGTAAATGTCGCCACCTTCCGGGGGGCTGACGTAAGCCAGCATGGTGGGCATGGTGTTGAACGTCCAGGTTTGCCCTTTCAGCAACGGCAGGCCGTTGGCGGCTTTCAGGCCGCTTTCTACCGTGACCGTGACGGTTTCGCTGGGCGGCCAGGGCTGGGAAGGCGTGAACGTCGCGGTGCTGCCTTTCACGGCCCACTTGCCCGGCACATCGGGGGCAAAGTGGACGTGCGCGGCCACACTAACTTCCTGCACAGGGCGGGAGAAAGTCAGCCGCACCACCACCGCGCCGCTGGGCACCTGCTCGCCTTGGGCAGGGGAAACCGCCTCAAGCCGCGGCGCGGCCACCACCGCGGCAGCCAGCGCGACGATCACCGCCAGCGCCAAACCGATTCCAGCGAAAGTCAACCACCGGCGTTTCATCATCACCCAGTGGGCGCATTTGGCTTGGCAAACGCGCCGATTTCCAGGTTCGGCAAGGCTCGCTTCAATGTCTCGGGGGTAAGCACCACAGCAGCCTTGCGCACGCCTATCCCCATTGAGAGTTCAGGCTGCTGGAAGATGCGTTCATCGGCCAAAATGCGGATGGGTTTGGGCAGCCCTAAGGGGGAAACCGTGCCGATGGGGTAGCCGGTCACTTCCTGCACCTCTTCGGGGCTGGCCATGCTGATGCGTCGCTGGCCGAGATAGCGCCGCAGGGTCGGCCAGTGGGCGCGATAGCCGCCGGGCACCAGCACCATCACGAATTCGCCGCTTTCCAGCCGGAAGAGCAGGCTGCGGACGACCTGCTCCGGCTTCTGGCCGCGCAGGGCGGCGGCTTCCTCGGCGCTCTTCGGGTGATGGTCGTGGGTGACCACCCGATAGGGCAGGCCGAGGGCGTCTAAATGAGAGGTGACGGGGGTTTGAGGAGGCATAAGATTAGCGATTTAGGGAAGTTGCAGGGGGCAGGGTGCATCTTGCATCATCACATCGGCTCTTTGAAATCATAGATACCGTCGCGAATCGCCCAGCGTGCGCCGCAGTGGGGGCAGGCCAAAACGTCGGGGTGGCTTTCCAGCGGTGCGTGGCCGCACGCGGGGCAGCGGAAGAATGCCCCTTCGGGCGCGGTTTCCGGTTGGCCCTGGGCGCGGGCGCGCACGAACACGCTGGGCGTCAACTGCCACCAGCGGCCGGTGGGCTGGGCAAGGGCGTCCAGGGCCACCAGCACGCGGGTGGGCACCAGGCGCTTCAGCAGGCCGATGCGGAAGTGGGAGACGGTGCGGATGTCTTCCACCGTGAAGCCTGCTTCGGCCAGCCATGCCTGCACCTGCCGCGGGTGGAAGTCGTAGTTCAGCGGGGCGAATTCCACCGGCTCGGGGGTGAAAGGGCTCCACGCCTGGCGGCGCAGCAGCCACCGCAGGATGGCCTTCAGGTTGCGCTTGCTGGCAAATTCCAGGATGAAGATGCCCTCAGGCCGCATCACGCGGCGGGTTTCCTGCAGCACGGCCAGCGGTTCGGCCATGTGGTGCAGCACGCGAATCATGGTGGCGCCGTCGAACAGGCCGTCCACGAAAGGCATGGTGTAGGCGTCGGCGGCGACGTAGATGTAGCGATCGCTGCGGCCCAGGCGTTCCTGCGCCTGCCGCAGTTGGGTGCGGGAATAGTCGAGCAGCACCACCCGCCGGTAGCCGTGGTAGCGCGGGGTGTTGCGGCCTGCGCCCGCGCCGATTTCCAACAGCAATTCGCCGCCTTCTGGGGGCAGCAGATGGCGCAGGGCCACGGCTTCCGCCCCGTCCTCATAGGCGCGGCCGCCCTGTTCCCAAAACCGTTGCTGGTAATCGGAGCCTTCGTAGTCGCACACCGGCGGGCGGTCGTGAGTGGTCACGCTACGCTTCCTCCTCGGCGAGTTGCGGGCACGCGTAGCCGCGCCCCACGCCGTGATAGCGGAAGCCCATCTGGCACATCTTTTCGGGGTCGTAGATGTTGCGCCCGTCGAAAATCACAGGCTCGCGCATCAGGCCGTGAATGCGTTTCAAATCCAGTTGCTTGAACTCGTTCCAGTCGGTTACCACGATGAGCGCGTCGCTGTCTTCGGCCAGGGCGTAGGGGCCGGCGCACATGGTGACGTTGGGCATAATGGCCTTGGCGTTTTCCATGGCGATGGGGTCGTAAGCCCGCACGGTTGCACCGGCTTCCTGGAAGCCGCGGGCGATGTCGATGGCGGGCGATTCGCGCATATCGTCGGTGTTGGGCTTGAAAGCCAGGCCGAGCAAGCCCACGGTTTTGCCTTCCAGTTCGCCGCCGAGCATTTCCTTGACGCGCTCTATCACCATTTGACGGCGGTCGGCGTTGATGTCCATCACCGCGTGGAGCAGTTGCGGGTGGCGTCCCTTTTCTTCGGCCATGTGGGCCAGGGCCTTGACGTCCTTGGGGAAGCAGGAGCCGCCGTAGCCCAGCCCGGCCTTGAGGAAGAGCGGCCCGATGCGGGGGTCGTAGCCCATCCCCACGGCCACTTCTTCCACATCCGCGCCCAGCGCCTCGCAGATGTTGGCGATTTCGTTGATGAACGAAATTTTGGTGGCGAGGAAGGCGTTGGAGGCGTATTTGATCATTTCGGCAGTGCGCAGGTCGGTGACGATGATGGGGGCGCGCAGCGGCAGGTGGAGTTGGGCTACCTTTTCGGCGGCGTCTTTGTCGGTGGAGCCGAGCACCACCCGGTGCGGGTTCATGAAATCGGCAATGGCCGAGCCTTCCCGCAGGAATTCGGGGCAGGAAACCACAGAAAACGGCACGGGTTCCGGTTGGTGTTCGCGGATGATGTTCGCCACCCAGTCGCCTGTGCCCACCGGCACGGTGGATTTGTTGATCACGATGAGCGGTTCCTGCATGGTCTTGGCGATGGATTTGGCCGCGGCTTCCACGTAGCGCAGGTCGGCCTCGCCGTCTACGCCTTCGGGGGTGCCCACCGCGATGAAGGCAAACTCGGTGCCGTCCAGCGCTTCGCGGTAGGACGTGGTGAACGCCAGCCGTCCGGCGTGCACATTGCGGCGCACCAGTTCTTCCAACCCGGGCTCGTAAATGGGCATTTCGCCGCGCTTCAGGCGGGCGATGCGTTCCTCGTCGATGTCCAGGGCAATCACTTTGTTGCCCAAATCGGCAAAGCAGGCAGCGGTGACCAGGCCGACGTAGCCCACGCCGACCACAGCGATTTGTTTCATAGGGAGACCTCCCAGAGCATTTTTTGCGGGCTAATGATACCATAGGCCTCGCGGGCGAGCGCATCGTTTGAAAAGAAAGAGGGTTATCTCTCAATGTAGTGACTAATGTAACTTCCGTCGGTTGCCAGAGCGCGGCATAATATACTTGCTGTTGTTGTTTTTACCTCTGTTTGTATGCCGCGTTCCAGAAAATATCCCCCCATCCATCATCCTTCGTGACGAAAGGAGAAGTTTCCCATGAGCAAAGCACCGATTACCCGTGAAGAAGCCCTGGAATACCATCGGTTACACGGTAAACCGGGCAAAATCTCCATTTTGCCGACCAAGCCGCTGGAAACCCAACGGGACCTCTCGTTGGCTTACACGCCAGGCGTGGCCGTTCCGGTGCTGGAAATTGAAAAAGACCCTGAACTGGCCTACGAATACACCTCCAAAGGCAATCTGGTGGCGGTGATTTCCAACGGTACGGCCATTCTCGGCCTCGGCGATCGTGGCGCCCTTGCTTCCAAACCCGTAATGGAAGGCAAGGGCGTGTTGTTTAAGCGCTTTGCCGATATTGATGTGTTCGATATTGAGGTCGACACCCACGACCCCGATGAACTCATCAAGGTGGCAGCAGCCATTGCGCCCACTTTCGGCGGCATCAACCTGGAAGACATCAAGGCGCCGGAATGCTTTTACGTGGAAGACAAACTGAAAGAAATGCTCGACATCCCGGTCTTCCACGATGACCAACACGGCACAGCAATCATTTCTGCGGCCGGGCTGCTCAACGCGCTGGAACTCACCGGCAAGAAGATCGATGAGATCAAGATCGTGGTCTCAGGCGCTGGTGCTTCGGCCATGGCGTGCGCTAAACTGGCCATCAAACTGGGCGCGAAGAAAGAAAACATCATCATGTGCGACAGCCGCGGGGTGCTTTACAAGGGCCGCACCGAGCGGATGAACCCCTACAAAGAGGAATTTGCCGTCGAGACCGACGCCCGCACGCTGGATGACGCGATCGAAGGGGCGGATGTGTTCTATGGCCTCTCGGTGGCCGACATTTTGACGCCCGAGATGGTGAAGAAGATGGCGCCCAACCCCATCATCTTCGCGATGGCCAACCCCGACCCCGAAATCAAGTATGAATTGGCGAAGGAAGCCCGTCCCGATGCGATTGTTGCCACGGGCCGCTCCGACTACCCCAACCAGATCAACAATGTGCTGGGCTTCCCCTTCATCTTCCGCGGCGCGTTGGATGTGCGTGCCCGGGCGATCAACGACGAAATGAAGATCGCCGCGGCCAAGGCGTTGGCGGCGTTGGCGAAGGAAGACGTGCCCGACAGCGTGCTGCGTGCCTATGGCCTGGAAAGCCTGAAGTTTGGCCCCGACTACATCATTCCCAAGCCTTTCGACCCGCGCGTGCTGCTGTGGGAAGCCCCCGCGGTGGCGCAGGCGGCCATGGAAACCGGCGTGGCCCGCAAGCACATTGACATTGAGGAATACAAAGAACAACTCGCGCTGCGGCAGGGCAAAGGCGCTCAGGTACGCCACTTCATCATGAACAAAGCCAAGGCGGCCAAGAGCAAGAAGCGCGTGGTGTTTGCTGAGGGCGAGGAAGACAAGATCTTGCGCGCGGCGATGCAACTCATCGACGAAAACATTGCCGAGCCGATTCTCATCGGCGACCCCGAGGTGATTGCCGAAAAAGCCAGGCGCATGGAACTGAAACATCAGCCCAAGGTGGTGGGCCCGCAGAACTTCGACCGCCGCGACGAATATGCGCACGCTTACTACGAACTGCGCCAGCGCAAGGGCGTGACCCTTTCCCAGGCCTACAAGCACATCAGCGACCCGAATATCCTTGGCCCGATGATGGTCAAGATGGGCGATGCCGATGCCTTTGTTTCTGGCCTGACTTACGAATACCCCGAGGTGATCCGCCCGGCGCTGCAAATTCACCACACGGCCGCGGGCGTTTCCAAGGCCGCGGGCGTGTACATCATGGTGGTGGACGGCCGGGTGTATCTCTTCACCGACGCGACCGTCAACATTGACCCCACAGCGGAAGACCTGGCCGAAATTGCCATTCTGGCCGCCGACTTTGCCCGCCAGTTGGAAATCGAGCCGCGCGTGGCCATGCTTTCCTTCTCCAACTTCGGCAGCACGCCGCACCCTGAAAGCGAAAAGGTGCGCAAGGCCGTGGAAATCGTGCGTGAGAAGCGCCCTGACCTGGTCATCGACGGCGAAATGCAGGCTGACACCGCAGTGGTGACTGAAATCGTCGAGAAACGTTACCCCTTCAGCCGGGTGAAAGATGCCAACGTGCTGGTCTTCCCCTCGTTGGAAGCCGCCAACATTGCCTACAAACTGCTGGCGCGTTTGGGCAAGGCGCAGGCCATTGGGCCTATCCTGTTGGGAATGGGCGCACCGGTGCATGTCCTTCAGACCGGCGACGAAGTGAAAGACATTGTGAACGTGGCCGCTGTGGCCGTAATGGACGCCAACAGCCGCGGCTGATTTTCCCCGTTTTGTGGTGATGAAAACCTGACAGGCCCGCGAAGGCCTGTCAGGTTTTTTAGTCCAGCCGCGCGGCCAGAAACGGGATAAGCATTTCTTCGCGGGAAAGCCCGCCGTGCCGCCCGATGAGGTGGTTTTTCTTGTCGGCCCACCAGAGGTAAGCGTTCCCCTGGGCCAGCCCCACCCAGTCACCGACGCGGTTGTGCAGGTCGGGGTGGGGCTCGCCGGGGCCGAAAAGGCCGGCGGCGATGGCTTTTTCGGCAGGCACCAGCCGAAACTGGCCGGGCCAGGCTTCTGCGAAGTAGTCTTGCATGGCTGCCGCGTGCCCCGGGCGGGGGTAGAGGTACATCAGCCGGTTTTCGCCGCAGGGCGGGATGTGAAAGGTTTCCTGCAGCCTGGGGTGGTTTTTGAGGTAAAAGTGCGGGTCGTCGTCGGTGTGAATGTGCCCGTGGTCGGCAGTGATGAGCAGCACCGTACCGGCACGCTCGGCGGGGGTGAGCGCGTTCAGGAAGTAGCGTTCCATCGCCCAGCCGAAGGCGTGCACTTCGGCCAGCACGCGCGGGTCGTGGGGGCCGTGGTGGTGTTCCAGCCCGTCTACTGCCCCCCAGTACACGCCCAGGAAGCGCTTTTCGCCGGGGGCTTCGGCCAGCGCCTGGCGGACGTTGAACCATAATTGCGCCGGCGTGGTGAAGGCGCGCACTTCGGTTTCTCGAAAGAGCATTTCGGAAAGTCCGGAATGGCTGATGGTGTAGTGCTGGAAGGCAATGCTTTTGATGCCGTGGTGCGCCAGGTGTTCGCCTAAGGTGGGGAGGGGGATGAATTTGTCCGGTTCGAAACCGGTGTTGCGCAAGGCATCCATCCCCCGCCGAAAACTGGAAGGCTGATGGAAGATCATGTTGGCGACCAGCCCGTAAGCCTTGAGCCAGACTTCGTAACCGGTGATGCCGTGCTCGGTGGGGGTTGCGCCCGTCCAGAGGGTGCTGAGGGCAGCGGCGGTGGTGCTGGGGGCGATGGAGGTCAGCGGGGCCAGCACGCCCTGCTCGGCGAGGCGCACCCAGCCGGGGAGCAGGTTGGCTTCCAGCGCCTGACGCAGCAGGCCCCAACGTAGCCCATCCACCAGCACAACTACCACGCGCTCGGCGTGGCCCAGCGGCTCGGTGAGGGCGGCTTCCAGCGGTGGGTGGTCGCGGATGGGCGGCGCGCCGAGTAACTGGCAGATGGTGGCGGGAATGTTGAGCAGCCCGTAGCCCGCATAGTGAGGGGGCATCTGGCCGGGCCCCAGGGGCAGGGCTGTCAGCCGCGGGCTTTCCAGCACGGGCATGATCGCGGTACTCAAATCGGGCATGGTGGCCTCCTTGCAGGGTATAATAACACCATCAGCCTCGCGACCATTCAAGGGAGGGCCTATGCATTCCAAACTCTCTGCAATGTGGCATAGCAAGCGCGGGCGTCAATGGCGCGAATATCTTACCGCGTATTTGATGCTGGCGCCGTCGGTGATTCTCATTTTCACGTTTGGCATTTTCCCGGTCTTGTTTGCGGTCTATGTGAGTTTGCACCGCTGGCGCATTCGGATGGGCAAGTTCGTGGGGCTTGCTCATTATGTCCGTGCCGTCGAGAGTTTGGGGTTTTTGCTCTTTTTCGCGGTCGCCTTGGGCATGTTCTTCGCGGCCTGGCGGGCGTGGCGGGCAGTGATGACCCATGCCCGCGAGAACGAGGAAAGCCCCTGGCTGTGGGGCGTGCCGGGCGTGGTGCTTGGCGTGGGGGGCTTATTGTGGATGCGCTATGGCGTCATTTTGCTGCCCGTGGTGTTGGAGATCCCCAACAAGGCCATCGGCGTCAAGCGATCGCAGGCTTTGTTTCGGAAACTGCTGTGGGAAGCCTTCATCGAGCCGCACGTGTTGGCCGCAATGGGGGTGGCGGCAGGGGTGACGTTGGTGGGCCTGTTGCTGTGGTGGGCGCTTTATCGGCGGCAGTCTTCGGCGCGCCACAGCACTTATATTTTGCAGTGGAGCACGGGGGTTTTCTTCTTCCTGACAGGCGTCATCACAGCCGGGTTTACTTACCATCAGTTACAATTGACCATCCAGAAAGCCATCGAAGAGGGAGAGCCGCCCACCATTGCCACCCACGTGGTGCTGATTACCATTGGGGTGATTTTGTTCTATGCGGCCTGGAGGCTGTGGCAAAGCGCCGTTGATAGCGCCTCGGATAAGGGTTTTGCTTTCAAAGGGCTGGCGGCGCTGTTTTTGTTGGTCGCGGGCTGGATTTTCGTGGCCGAGTTGCCGCCGGTCATTGAAGCGGGTGACCCTGACCTCTGGCGCGGGCTGGTGGTGACCGTGTATTATGCCCTCGGCACGGTGCCGTTCCAGTTGGGCATCGCGTTGGTGCTTTCTTATTTGCTGTTTCAGAACATTCGGGGGCGCGAGTTCTTCCGTGTGCTTTACTTTATGCCTTACATCACGCCTACGGTGGCGAGCGCGGCGGTGTTCCGGTTGCTGTTCATCGGGCACCCTTCCGGTCTGGTCAACCGCTTCTTGCGGCTTTTCGGCATCAAGCCGCTCAAGTGGCTGTGGGAGCCTCGCGGGGTGTTCTCGCTGATTGCCGATGGGCTGGGGGTGCATATCCCCTCGTGGGCGGCAGGGCCAAGCCTGGCGCTGGTGGTCATCATCATTTATTCCATCTGGACTTACGTCGGCTACGACACGGTGATTTATCTGGCCGGGCTGGGGAACATCCCCAACGAAATCAACGAAGCCGCTGAAATCGACGGCGCCAGCCGCTGGCAGATTTTCCGCCACATCACACTGCCGTTGCTCTCGCCGACCACTTACTTCCTCTCGCTCATTGCCATTATCGGGACTTTCAAGGCCTTCAATCACATCTACGTCATGCGGGAAACGGAAGCCTTGAAGACCGTCAACACTTTCAGCGTGGTCATCTTCGACACTTTCTTCACCGACACCCGTTACGGCTACGCTTCGGCCATGGCTTTTGTGCTTTTCGCCATCATCCTCAGCCTGACCTACATCAACAACAAGGTGCAAGGCTCGCGCGTTTTCTACCAGTAGAGGTGCCTCATGAGTGTCGCTGCTCAAAAATCCACCCCCAACTACCGTCTGCGCCGCGGGTTGCTGCGAGGGTTGCTTTACACTATTCTGATTGTGGGCGGTATCATCGCCATCGTGCCCTTTTTGTGGATGCTTTCCACCTCGCTGATGACCTTGGGGGAAGCCATTTCAGGCCGTTTCTTGCCCCAGGTGCCGCAATGGCATAATTACGTCGTGGCCTGGCGGGAAGCCAACTTTTCGGAGTATTTCTTCAACTCGGTGGAAATCACGTTCATCACCTTAGGCGGGGAACTGTTGTTCAGCATTTTGGCGGCCTATGCGTTTGCCCGCATGAAATTCCCCGGTCGCGATCTGATTTTCATGGTGTTGTTGAGCACCATGATGATCCCGGGGATGGTGTTGATGATCCCCAACTTCCTCACCGTGACGTGGTTGGGCCGTGTCAGCCCCATCAAGTGGATCAACAACTGGCCTGCGCTGACCATCCCCTTCATGGGCAACGTGTTTAGCATTTTCCTGTTGCGGCAGTTTTTCGCGCAAATCCCCGACGACCTTTTCGACGCGGCGCAAATCGACGGGGCGAGCCACTGGCAGTTTTTGCGGCATGTGGTGCTGCCGCTTTCCAAAGCGCCCATCATGGTCATCATGGTGCTTTCGTTCATCGGTTCCTGGAATGCCCTGGCCTGGCCGCTGCTGGTGACCAACGAGCCGACCTGGCGGCCGATTGCGGTAGGGTTGTTCCAGTTTGTGGATGAGGCTGGCTCGGAACTCAACCTGCAGATGGCCGGCGCGGTGATTACCATTTTGCCCATTTTGGCGCTTTACTTCCTTACCCAGAAGCAGTTTACCGAAAGCATTGCCCGCAGTGGGATGAAGGGTTAACCCCCCGGCATGCCCCTTTGAGCGCCAAAAGCCGCCCTCACGGGGCGGCTTTTTTTCTGTGGATGGGACGAGATTCAGGTATTCTCGCTGGGCGGTGGGGCGGCTGCTGGGGTTGGGGGTTCCTGCGGCTGCGGGGCATGGCGCTTTCGCCACCAGCGGCGTGCCAGGCGGTAAAAGCCCCATGCTGGCAGGCCAAAGACGATGCCCAGCGCCAGGAAGGTGGGAATGAGGTAAATGACCACCCAGATGACCAGGTTGAGCAGCCCGCGCAGGGTGCGCGCCAGCATCACCAGCGCGTCTTTGGCGACCCCGCTGGGGTGCCAGCCGCCAATGCTGACGGTTTTGGCCGCGGCGCTGGGGGTCAGCCGCACCGAAATAGCCGACATGGCCGCAGAAGTTTTCAGGTATTTAATGCGCCCTTTCACTTGTTCGATTTCGCCCTGCACCTGGGTCAGTTCGCGATAGACGGCCAGGACGTCTTCGGTGTTGGTGGCGTCGCGCATCAGGCGCTGTAACTCGTCGCGGGCGGCTTCCAGGTTTTTGAGACGGGCTTGCAGGTCAACGTATTCTTCGGTGACGTCTTTGCCGGTGATGTCTTTGCGTTCCACCCGCACGGCCAGGGCTTCGATTTGGCCGATGGCCTCTTGGAATTTTTCGGCGGGCACGCGCACTGTGACCGACCCGTAAAGCAACTGCACGCCGCTCGCGCTGGTGCTTTCGTAAACCTTGGAAGAGACCACAAAGCCGCCCATGCTTGCGGCCATTTTGCTGATGGCGTCGGCGGCCTGTGCGGGGTCGTCTACCACGATTTCCAGGTCCGCGTTGCGGATGACCAACCGTGGGGCCTCTTCAGGCACCGCGTCTTGGAAGGCGGCGCTTTTGGCAGCGGGGGCATTAGCGGGCATTGCCAGCGAAGCCGCGCCGTTTTCCATCGCGTCGCGGCCAACGGCTTCGGGCAGAGGGGCTTTTTGCTGCGCGCAGCCTGCCAGCAGTGCGCCGAGCAGCGTCAGCAGTAACGCCAGGCTGAGGATGCGTTTGGATGAGGTCATGTTTTCCTCCTGGGGAAGGTGCTTTTGGGGGCGTTCTGCGGTTTCAGACGCTGAAGGGGGCGCAAAAGTTCCCCGGGGGTGAGGGCTTGCGCTCAGGGCGCTGGCCGGGGGGCGATTTCCAGATAGGTGCGCGGCGAGGGGAAAATGGGGGCGTCGAGAGGCAGAGGCTTGTAGTTCACCCCCGCGCCGATGGTGCCTGCAGGAATGTGGTACAGGAAGATCTTGCCCTTCGGGTCGTTGATGTCTTGGAAGAAGAACGAAAGGTAAGTGCCATCGGGGCTCCAGGCCGGGGCGGCGTAGCAGCAATCGCTGGTTTGGATGGGTTGGATGCGCTCGCCGGTGTAGGTACCGCGGCTGTAAAGGTACATATCGCCGAAACTGAGGTTGCGCCAGTAGAGGGTGAAGACGAACTGTTTGTCACCATCCCAATCGAAAGCGGTAATGCGCGGCACCTGGTTGTAGGTGCGCATGGGGAAGCGGTTGCCGGGGAAGGTGTGCTGGCGGTAAATACCCTGGCCGCAGACCGGGTTGAGAATTTCGATCTGGTCGCCAGCCCGCCCGCCGCCGATGGGCACTGTGACCCGCGCGGCCAGCCGCGAGCCGTCGGCCGACCAGCGCACTTCATGGATGGTGTCGGCCACGAAGCGCGCACAAAAGCCCGGCATTTGGGGGAGCAGGTCGGGGTCGCGATAGTTGCTCAGGGCTTTGAGGTCGTAGTCGGCGATGTAGAGTTTGTTGTCCAGCACAATGGCAACGCGCTTGCCGTCGGGCGAGATGCGGAAGGCATCCAGCGAATCGGTGTTGCGGAAGCAAACCAGGGGTTGGGGAGTGGGGTCGGCGGTGGTGAGGGTGAAAACGCATTTGCCGTTGAGGTAGAGCAGGCGGTCGGGCGAAAGCCATTCCAGGCCGTGTTTGTCGCCGCCGTCGGTGGTGATGCGTTGCGCGTGGCCGTCCAGCGAAACGAACCATAAATCGCCGCCGGAAAGCACGGCCAGCAGGTCGGTGCCGCCGAGTACCTTGCCGCCAAGGGCTGGGGTGGGCGACGCGGCGGGGGTGAAAGTGGGGGTGGGGGGTGATGTGGGGGAAGTCGCCACGGTGGGCGTGGGCGTGGGTGGGGGGGAAGGCGTGGGCACGGCCGTGGTGGCTGCCGCGACGGGCAGGCTGGTCTTCACCAGGGCTGTGGGGGAAGCCGCGAGGGTTGGCGTGGGCGGCGGGCTGGTGCGTCGACCCCAGAGCGCCCAGCCTGCCCCCACCAGGGCCAGCACGGCCAGCCCGGCGGCAGCCCATGCCCACCAGGGCAGGCGTTTTCCCGCACGGCGGCCTGCGGCGGGCGGCGCCATGGCTAACGTCGGGGCGCTGGCAAGCGGCCGGTCGGTGACCGCGGCTTCCAGGTCGGCAGCCAGCGCGCCTGCGGTGGGGTAGCGCGCTTCGCGGTCTTTCGCCATGGCCCGGTCGATGATGGCCTGGTAGGCTTCCGGCAACGCCGGCCGATAGTCGGCCAGCCGTGGGATGGGTTCCTGAAGGTGCTTGACCAGGGCCTGGGCAGGGGTGTCGCCCTCGTAGGGCACGTGGCCGGTCAGCATTTGAAAGAGCAGCGCGCCCAGCGCGTAGACGTCGGAACGCCCGTCAAGGGGAACGTTCCCCTGAATTTGCTCTGGGCTCATGTAGTGGGGCGTGCCGAGGATGAGCGAGCCTGTCAGCGAGGCGGTGGCATCGCCCAGCCGCGCAATGCCGAAGTCCGAGAGGTAGGCTGCGCCGTATTCGTCGAAGAGGATATTGCCGGGCTTGATATCGCGATGCACGATGCCCCGCTTGTGGGCCGCGTCCAGCGCAGCGGCGATGGGGCGCACTACTTCCAGCGCCTCCGCGGGGTTGAGTGGGCCGTGTGCCAGGCGGTCGGCTAAAGTGCCGCCTTTCATCAGCCGCATGACGATGTAGAGGCCGTCGTCGTAGGCGCCGAAATCGTACACCGGCACGATGTTGGGGTGTTCCAGCGCAGCGATGGTGTGGGCTTCCCGCTCGAAGCGTTGGCGGGCTTTCTCGTCGACGGCAGCGGTGGTGGTCAGCACTTTGATGGCGACCTCGCGCTGCATGGTGGGGTCATAGGCGCGATACACGGCGGCTTGCCCCCCACGCCCCAAAAGTTCCAGAATTTCGTAGCGGCCAATGCGTTCAGGTTGCACCTGGGGTCTCTCCTCGCCTGCGGGAAATCTCGAAAACGCTCAATTTTAGTATACCCTACGTGTGCTATACTTGCTTGCATGAAGTATCATTTGGCGGTGGATGTTGGCGGCACGTGGCTGCGGGCGGCGCTGTACCCGCAAGGGGAAACCGCGCCGATGCGGCGGGAACGCGCCCGCACCCCGCGGGAAGGCCGTCCGGAAGCCGCACTGGTCGCGCTGCTCCGGGAAATCTGGCCTGCGGATGGCGAGGTGCTGGGCGTGGGCGTGGCCTGCCCTGGCCCCCTGAACCCGGAAACCGGTGTGGTGTATGCCGCCCCTAACATCCCCGCGTGGCGCGATTTCCCGCTGGCAGATTACCTCTCGCGGGCGTTGGGTGTGCCCGTGAAGGTAGATAACGACGCCAACCTGGCCGCGTTGGGTGAATGGCGTTACGGCGCAGGGCAGGGGCATCATCACGTCCTCTACCTGACCATCAGCACCGGCATTGGCGCGGGCGTGATCGTGGACGATCGCCTGCTGCATGGCGCGCGCGGGCTGGCCGCAGAACTGGGACATGTGACCGTGATGCCCGATGGCCCCTTGTGCGGCTGTGGCCAGCGAGGGCATCTGGAAGCCGTTGCCTCGGGCACGGCCATTGCCCGCCAGGCTGAAGAAGCCTTAAACCGCGGGGAAGCCTCGTCCCTGGCCGCCCTGCCCCGCCCCCTCACCGCGGCCGATGTGGCCCAGGCCGCGCAAGGCGGCGATGCGCTGGCACAACGCATCTTCACCCAGGCTGCGGAGCACCTGGGCCGCGCGCTCGCAGGCTTTCTGCACATCTTCAATCCCAGCATTGTGATTTTGGGCGGCGGCGTGGTGCATGCGGGCGACGTGCTGTTGCGCCCGCTGGAAGCCGCCCTGCGCACCAGCGTGATGTCGCCGGCCTATCTGGAAGGCATGGTGCTTACCACCGCGGCCCTCGGCGACGATGCCGGGCTGTTGGGGGCGCTGACGATGATAACCTGAGTCGCGAATAAACGCGTTGAGCAGAGATTGTGGAGCAACCATGTCGAAACGTGCTGTTGGCAGCATTTCGTACTGAGCGGAGTGACCAACGGCAGCGAAGTCGAAGTACGAAATGCTGCCAGAGACATTACCCGAAACCGAACGGTCTCTCGAGAGCATGGCACGGAGGTAAGAGGAAATGGCAGAATCCGCGATTCCCTGGCAAAATTTCCGCTGGCAGGGCGCCGATCTTGGGGGAAGGTATTTTCCCCATGCTGTGATGTATGTGTTGGCGACGTTGCCTGCTCTCAACGGCTTGCAAGGGTGGTTTCAATTTGACCTGGGCGCGCCTACGACCATGCTTTACGCCCAGGCGTTCACCCCCGAGCAAAAGGCAGCACTCATCCGCTTTCAGCAGCAAGGGCGGCGTGCCATCATCAATGGGCAGGAAGCCCCCTTGCTCGAGATTCCCCTGCGCGTGGGGCCGTGGGAAATTACCCCCATCGCCTGGTACCGGGATTTTGGCGACGAAGACACGCCGCCCGATGGGAAGCCGGTGCTCGGCACCATTGGGGCTGACCTGGTGCGAGGGCATATCCTGGCAATGGATTTCCCCGCTCAGCGCCTTGCTCGCCTGGAACGCCTTCCTGTACCCTGGGAAAGGACCGCCCGCTGGACCCCCCTCCGGCTCACCGAGCACGGGCACATCATGATTGAGATAGAGGTGGATGGCCGCCCCCGCTGGGCCTTATGGGATACAGGGAGCAGCATTTTCGAACTGCTCACCGATGCTTCCCAGTGGGCGCAGTTGAGCGAGGGCCACGTGACCCATACGCTGTCCATCTCTGCCTGGGGTGAAACCAAACAAATACCGGGAGGTCCGCTCAAGGCCCAGGTGCGCCTGGGAGGGATGTTGCTCCCAATGCACACCGTGCATTACAGCGATGACGAAGGGTGGCAGGCGTTCTTTTCTCGCCATGAGATGATCGGCATTATGGGGAACGCGCCATTTCTTGAGCACACCATCGTGCTGGATTTCCCCAGGGGGCGCTTTGGAGTGCTTCCTCCTGCTCCACCGAGGGGGTGAGGGAAAGCCCCCGCGGTGCTTTTCCGGCGCTAACGAATCTTGAAGGCCACTTCAGCGGGCGGTGTCGTGTGCGACGACATCGCCCGCCCTGTCATAGAGGGAACATCATGGGGGAAACCTGAACGCCGCGGCGGCATTTTACGCCTTTCTTACTCGCCGATAACCCCGTTTTTACACGGTGTGCGTATAATGAGAGCAAAATGAGAAGGCAATCATCCGGGCCCCAGGCAAAGGGCGCACAGAGGCCGCAGGGGGCGTAAGGGTTTGTATTGTGCAATGGTACGCCTCGCTGAGCCGCACATATCTTGTCTCTGCATGTGCTCCCTCTGCCTTCTCCGCGGCGGTGCTTTCCAGCGGCAGAATCCACGTCCGCGCGGTCGCCGCTATCGGGGGAAACGCTCACCCGAAGCGACCGAGCACAGTCTTCAAAAGGAGGTTCCCTATGAGACGTTGGCTTCTTGTCCTTCCCGTGCTGTTATGGGCGCTCACGGCGTGCAACACACCACAACCTGCACCGCCGCGGCCCCAGCAGCCGCCCGCCCGGCAGCAGGCCGCCCCGCCCGCCAACGGCAGCCAGCCCCAGGGCAATCAGCCCCCAGGCGGCCAGGCCCAACCCGGGCAAAACCGGCCTCAGTCCCCCGCCAACACGCCGCCGCCCCAACCGACCGCCACGGCTGCCTCGCCTTCCCCCAACACCGCCCAGGTTTGGTGGCACTCCCCCCTGGGCGTGGCCTTCGGCCCCTTCCAGGAAGGCAACGCCGGGCGCCCCAAGATGGAAGGCTTCCTCACCTACATCCACGACCTGGGTATCCCCCGCACCAAACTTTCCTTTTACTGGTCCAAGTTGGAACCGGAGCCAGGGCAGTACGATTTCCACGAACTGGACGCTTACCTCGACCAGTTGGGGCCAAACGACCAGGCGCTGCTCAACCTGTTCACCAACGGCTGGTGCACCGCCGCCGACGAGGTGCAATCTCAGAAAGGCGCGCCCCTGCGCGAGTGCCCCAAAGGGGAAACTGCCTGCACCAAGACCTGCGAGGAATACTACCGGGAATTCGTGACCAAAGTCGCCGAAGAGGTGCGCGACCACGCCCACGGCGGCATCAAATACATGCAGCGGGATACCGAACCCGCCTCGGGGCTGCACTTCCCCGCCGACCAGCCCGAAGCCTTCGTGCAACTGCAGCACATCTACTATCAGGCGGTGAAAGCCGTGCTGCCCGATGTGCAGGTCATCGGCGTCAACTGCAACGGCGATTTCACCAAGCGCGGCATGGGCGAGCCGGCCAGCGCCGACTTCTTTGAATATGTGCTCCAACACGGGCGAGACGACTTCGACCTGCTGGATGTGCGCCTCTACAACGACCTTTATGCCATCCCCAATCGGGTCGGCTGGTTCCGCGAGCACATGCAAATGTACGGCTACGAAAAGCCCATCGTGAGCACGGAATACGGCGGCGTAGACCCCCGCACCATGCACAACGGCCCGGATTACCTTTTCATGGCGCAGATTAAAGTCACCAGCGCGCTATGCGGCGACGACCAGGCCAACCGCCTGCGCTGCGCCCGCCAGTGGGCTGCCGACCACGTAGACCAGGTTGACCCCAAACTACGCCCCTTCTTTGGCGTCACCACCCCCGAAGAGCAGGCGCAGTATGAGCAACTTCACTGCTACGACATCGTGCAGCGCAGCACCATAGCCCTGGGCGAAGGCGTGCAGGCGCTGTGGATGTGGAACCTGCAATCCCCCGGCGTTGACCTCATCTTCGGCCAAATGCGCCTGCGCACGCCGCAGATGGAAGAACTGCCCGGCTACGCTTGCTATAAACGCTTCGCCGGGCACATGGGCAACGCCACCCGGGTGGAACGCATCGCCACGGGTGACGACAGCATCTACTTCTACCGCATCGAGCGGGAAGGCCAACAACCCCTTTTCATCGCCTGGCGCCACAACGCCGACTTAGACCCCTACGACGACGCAGCCGCCCCGCCGGTGACGGTGGCCCTGCCCGTGCCCCTGCCCGCGGTGAGCGTCACCGATGCCTTAGGCAACGCCGTGCAGGCCAGCCTCGCCAACGGCCAACTCACCCTGGCCTTGGGCAACGCGCCGGTGTTCATTGAGCCAGCACCGTAGCCCCTTTTTGGAGTGCGGTGCCAGGGCACCGCTTTGAAAGCGGCGACGCGTCGCCGCACTCCAAAAATCTATTTCCTGCATACCGCACTTATCCCTGGAGGCCATCATGAAACGCTTTACCCTTTTCGCTCTGTTTCTCGCCGCGGTGCTGCTGGTTGCCTGCAATACCCCTCAGCCCGCCCCGCCGCGGCCCCAGCAGCCGCCCGCCCGGCAGCAGGCCGCCCCGCCCGCCAACGGCAGCCGGGCCCAGGGCAACCGGCCTCAAAGCGGTCAGCCCCAGGGCAACCAGGCCCAACCCGGGCAAAATCGGCCTCAGCCCCCCACCCCCACGCCCGCCCCGCAGCAGCA